>JAIORS010000141.1 GCA_021108005.1 Candidatus Aegiribacteria sp. | reverse complement strand
AGACTATTACATTGTTCTCCGAACTGGTGCCCATGTTGAAAAAGTCGGCGATAATATTGAGAACGGTGTGATTACCCTGACCATCAGAGGGAGGAATGACATAATTGACCTCCATCAAAGTAAACAGATAATTAAATTATACTATTCAGAGAGGCCGTTTTGTTGTCAAGGATGGGTTGTTGAGACTTGCTTGCGTAACGGTTCAGACGTTGAATCGGATTTCTATAATATCGCCGTCTTTGACGATGTAATCCTTGCCTTCTATCCCGAGTTCACCCTTTTCTTTAAGCAGTGTTTTGTCTGGACATTCGTGATATAGATCGTAGGGTATGACAACGGCTCTTATGAAACCCCTGGCGAGGTCGGAATGTATCGTTCCAGCTGCCTTAAGAGCGTTTGCGCCTCTGTGAATGGGCCATGCCCTTGTTTCATCCTTGCCCATGGTGAAGAAGACTATCAGGTCAAGGGCCGAGTACGAAGATCTGATGAGTCGCGAAAGGCCGCTGGAAGAGTAACCCATGGATTCAAGGAACGGTTTCTGTTCACTCTCCTCGATCTCGGTCAGTTCCAGTTCAAAACCAGTATCGATACCGAGAAGGGTTCCGCCGTGCTCCAGAACGATGACGGATAGTTTTTCATCCGGAGTTACCGGATCACCCATTCTGTTGGAAACGACCATCAGTGGTTTCTGGCAGAGGAGCGCGTAGGGAGCAAGAATAGCTGTTTCTCCATCATCAAGATCAAGGATTCGCAGGGGACTGCCGTTCTCCATGTGCCTGAGGAGTTTATCGAGAAGAATTGCCTCACGGGATTTACCCTTGCTTTCTTTTGTAAGGCGCGCGAGCCTCTTTTCACATAACGCCATATCGTTCAGAATCAGTTCCGATTCGATCTCGTTGAAATCGTTAATAGTATCACCTAGGGCGTAATTGTCCAGAACAACAGTCAGAACAGCGGCGTTTTTTATAAGAGCCAGATTCTTCGTTGAGAAAGAAGGAGACGGAACATCGAAGAATACAACTGTAGCATGGGTGTTCTTTTCCGGGTTGTGGACGCTCTCAAGAAAGTCCAGCCTGTGGTCGGGTACTTTTACGGTAAGAGGTTTTCCAGTATCTGCATCCATAGAGCCCGCAAGCGCACGGAACAGCGTGGACCTGCCGCAGCCCGGTTTTCCGGCAAGGGCGATTTTCACGGATATTTCCTTTCTGCATTAAAAGGGAAATATACTAGGAGTGTGTCCGGCAATGTACATTGAGCAGAAGATTCTCACAACTGGCTATAATACTCGCATATTATCGGGCTCCTAGAAGTGTCAGATGGCGTAATAATCGCAGGCTGATTCGGGCGTTATAC
>JAIORS010000140.1 GCA_021108005.1 Candidatus Aegiribacteria sp. | reverse complement strand
GACCGAGCCTATCAGAAGCAGGACTACGAACACCCCGAAGCCTCTCAGTATCTTCACTGTCATAATCTATCCTTCATACCAATCGGGAAATCGGATTTTCCACTTTTCGGAACCAAACCCCTGAAGACCCTCCTTGCCCCGTCTCACTAACCCTTGATTCACTACTTACTACTCTAATGTAATGATACGGAGGACCCCAACCATGGTCAACGACCTGAAGGATTCACCTGCAACCGGAAACCCTTCTCAGGCGCACACCAGAACCAATGACGGTCTGCTTCGCCAGTACTTCCCCAGGAAGCGGAAGCTTAACAGAAAAATCGGAATGGACATCATCATCTCCGGCATATTCCTGTCCCAACTCAAGAGACGAAAAGGCTCCCCGGTTATTTACGAGCGGTGACTATTCCGCACAAGGCGTCAGTATCTTCATGGTTCTTGCTTAGCCATTCCAAGCATATGATGATTCCTAATCCTCTGATACAATTCACAGGCCACGGAAAAGTCTCTAATAATCCTGATTTGTCCAGAATGCATTTATGGTTATTCACTCGTTAGCATCGGCTTTACAATTCCGGACTTTCTAAAGAATTGCATATTAGAAACTTAATTGTATATTACTGCTGTAATGTGAAAGATAGATATTTTTAATTGATTGTAGTGTTTAGAAGGATTTACGTAATTTCTCACTCATCTTCCTCGTTAATTCCAAAACTATCATCGCAAAAGTGAAAAGAGCTTGTTTCACATCAGATTGCTGTTGTTTTACAGCACGGTTCCGGGCCGTATCCCGGTTGGCACGCCCCTGCTTTAGGGGCAACAGCGGCATTGATGCCGCATGGTACTTAGGGACGGAAGTCCCGGGAACAGGAGTTCGAATGGGTAAGAAACTGTTTGTTGGAGGATTAGCCTGGGCAACGGATGATAATAGTCTGAGCAAGGCTTTCGAGGAGTATGGTACTATTGAAGAAGCAAAAGTCATCACCGAAAGAGACTCAGGAAGGTCAAGAGGATTCGGTTTTGTGACCTTTGGAACCGATGAAGAAGCAAAGGCAGCCATGGAGGCGATGAACGGACAGGAAATGGACGGCCGTCAGCTCAAAGTGGACTTTGCCAACGACAAGCAAAGATCGTAACTAGAATTATTCTAGCTAAGTGATATAAGGGGAGGTCTTCGTACCTCCCCTTCTCCGTTATCTCCGGTTTATTCCTGTACCAGATCAAGAAACCCGGCAGGACCGGGGTGATCCTTGAGCAATAATCGTTCTTAAATAGCATGTATAATCAGTTAATCTTAGGGCTTCCTACCCATGTGCTTCCCAAACTCTGCTTCAACGAGTTCCTGGATTCTATCCTCTACCATCTTTACGCATGGCATCATTATCGCAGAGTAACCTTTGGACATTCGTCTCAGTTTGTGTCAACTTACCTGTGGCCATCGTCTTCTTCCTTTGGGTTTGGGTTGATCTGGTCATTAAAACAATACCCAATTGAGGGGATGATGGCCGCTCCTTAAACGACCGCTAGGAATTCACAGAAAAATAAGGACACAATCTAACCGACCTCTATCTCAGGAACGTCATCCTGCCATGGAACGTAGTCTGCACAAGGTAGAATGATTAAAGGTTTACTAGGGAGAAATCCAACGGTCTGAGGTTTACATGGGCTTCCATGAAGAATCTGTCTTCATTGAGCGGTATTTTGAGCATCTGCGAGAGCCTTTCGGCGTCTTTCTGAGGTTCCATGGCCGATGCCAGAATGATCCTGTCAGGGGCGATTTCTATATCCGTATCAAGGACATGATCGCGGACACTGACTGCTATCTTTTTGTTTTCACCATCTTTGACGTATTTTACAATCGGTTTGTTGTCATCTTCGTATCTGATGAATATCACACCCATATTTCTGGCCTGCTGGAGGTACTCTTCGTTGAAACCGTAGGTTCGTATATCACGGTAGAGGATATAGACATTCAGCTTCTGATTAAGTTCCTTGAGACGTATGGCGTTCTTGACCGCCTGCGTGCAGCATACTCTGGAACAGTAAGGATGGTCATCATCCCTTGATCCGACGCACTGGATCATCACGACGCTTTTCAGTTTGCTGTATTCTTTTTCGTTTTCCTCAAGAACTCTCTTCAATTCCAGCTGTTTAAGCACATTTTCGTCACCGTAAAGATACGAATCCGGCGTCATTTCAACAGCACCGGTCGTGATCACGATTATTCCGTGTTCGTACTCCTCGGTCTCCCCCGTATCGCTACTCTCTATTGAGGTAAGATAATTACCTATATAACCATCGATAGCAGATACTGTGGAGTTCAGGTATACAGTCAATCTTGGATGTTCTTCTATACTTTCTCCTTATCGAATCTACAGCCTGGGAAGAAGTATGCTTTTTTGATAGGAGGAAACATGATGTCAGGTTTGTTCTTACCGGACTCGAGCAGTTTTTTGAGTCGACTAATATTTTAATATATGAACCTTATACAAAGTCAATGATTTTAAATAGCACGTATGGGGATTCCAGTTGGCCATTCCACCGAAGGTCTGCGGCACAAGGATACCGCCGGGAAAGACATCTTTCTGATCAAGGGCTTCATGAAGGAACATCGAGAGAGTATCCCAGGCGCATCTGCAGAGCATTAGTAAGAGTTTTCTGTAATGCAGGAAGTGCATGAATATCTTCGGAACAGTCCATGCCCAGCACCGCATTCTTTACACCTGATCCTCCTCGCGAAGCCAAATTGAGGATCCTCACATTGTATGTATTTTCTTACGAAAGCTCTGTCCTAACAAGTCGGAGGCCAGCATAACAGCTACCGTGAGTAATGCT
>JAIORS010000139.1 GCA_021108005.1 Candidatus Aegiribacteria sp. | reverse complement strand
AGTGCCCAGGATAAACTGATATTTGTGGACTTGCGCCTTGTTTTATTATATTACGCTCAACAAGGTTTCGCTTAACCTGATACAGGTATTCATCTGAATCCCTGTTTTTTGTGGAGCCTTAAAAGAAATCAGCCGGTTATAAACAAGTATATCGGCTGAAACCTAACATCAGGAGGGAAAATGAAACTTACTGTATGTATTCTTGCAATTCTTGCAATGACAGCATTTGCAAGCGATCCTCGTTTGAACGTGCTTGCCAGAGGCGATGCGCGTCTTCTTGTTGATGATTACAACGAGATGTGGGCGTATCCCGGAACTATCGGCGACTATCAGTTCGCGCAGATCAGTTCCGAGTATGCTTACGAAGGCTGGGATCTTGGCTGGTTCGGTGGAGTCAAGCAGATGGGCAACGCCACATGGGGAGGCACCCATAACCATAACGGTTATCTTCTTGAAGCCCTTTACCACGGTGGTGATTTCGGTATTATCGTCGGACTTGACTACTCCAGCAATATATTGCAGGCTGACTCAAGCTTGATGGATGAGTTCGATTTTGGCCTGTCCTTCGGTACCGAGGTAAACTTCCTGGGCAGAGAAAATGATCTTGCCATAGGCGGCGCTTACAATTCAACGACATACTCAATTGATACTGTTGACACCAAGAACTCGGTTTTCGCCGGCGGTATTTCGATCAGAGGCGACAACGAGGACGCCCTCGTTAATCTCTTCCCGATAATGTCAGCGGGATTTTCGAGTTACAGCAACGAAAACGCCACAGATGAAACCATCATCGCCGTTGATTTCGGTGGCGGTGTCAACAAGATGTTCACACCAAGCACAAGGTTCATTGCCGGTATCTTCATCGGTCTTGAAAACACATCCTTCTCGGTAGACAGCGGTACTGCACCGGACAGCGAGATGGACATAGATATCCTGGACATCAGTCTTGGTGCTGAGCAGCAGATTCTCAACTGGCTCTATCTCAGAGGTGGAGCGGACATGGTTACCGATTACGTCAAGCAGGGTGACGCTGACGCTGTTATCTCATCAAGATACAGCGACAGTTACGGCATCGGATTCGCCATAGGGAACTTCGAACTCGACGCTGAGATCAGCGACGTATTCCTTCATGACGGTCCTTACATTGTCAGTGGTAATTCCAATGGCTTCATGAGCAATCTTTCCTGTTCCTACTACTTCTAGGCGATAACGGGAAATAGCTGAATAGAAAGTGCCGCTTCCTTTCGAGGAAGCGGCATTCTTCCTGGGTTAATACCTGTCCAGATACCGTTCAACTTCCCAGGGATGAATAACCTTGATGTACTCTTCCCATTCCCTTCGCTTGTTAAGGAGAAAATGGTTGAATACATGTTCACCAAGGGTGTCCTTTACCACATCATCCTTCTCCATACAATCCAGAGCTGCGCATAGGCTGTCGGGCAGTGTCTTTATTTTGAGTCTTTTTTTCTCCCTGCCGCTCATGGAAAAGATGTTCCTGTTCACCGGGTCACCGCAGTCCATGTTATTTTCCATGCCGTCCAGTCCGGCAGCCAGTATGACCGCGAGAGCAAGGTATGGATTGCATGAAGGATCAGGAACCCGAATTTCGCAACGGGTACCGTTACCACGTGCGGCAGGTACTCTGAGCAGAGGGGATCTATTCTTCATCGACCAAGCCACATTGACCGGCGCCTCATAACCGGGGACAAGCCTCTTGTATGAATTAACGAGAGGATTGGTCACAGCGGTAAAACCCCGGGCATGATTGAGAACTCCGGCCATGAAGCCCCGGGCGGTGGAGGAGAGTCCATAAGGTTCATCGCTGTCATAGAACACGTTTTCATCGTTGGAATCGAACATCGAAAAATGAGTATGCATTCCAGAGCCGGCGGCATCATCAAGAGGTTTGGGCATGAATGTGGCATGAAGAGAATGCAGAAGAGCGACTTTCTTAACAACGAACCTGAAGGTTACAATGTTGTCAGCAGCCTTGATGGCTTCCACATATTTGAAGTCGATCTCATGCTGCCCGGGGGCAACTTCATGATGAGCAGCTTCCACCTCGTATCCCATGGATTCAAGGGCAAGGACAATGTCCCTTCGTCCCTCTTCGCCCCTGTCAACCGGGGAAAGATCGAAGTAAGCTCCTTTATCGTGGGTTTCCGTTATGGGATTTCCCTTTTCGTCGAGCTGGAAAAGGAAAAACTCCGCTTCGGGCCCCACCATCACGCGAAGGCCCAGAGACGAAGCCCGGGCCACCTGTCTTTTCAGTATGGCGCGGGGACATCCTGGAAAAGGTGAGCCATCGGGAAGGGAGATATTGCAGATCAACCGGCCGATACGTCCGTACTCGCTTTTCCAGGGAAATACGGCAAAGGTGTCCGGATCGGGAGAGAGAAGCATGTCCGATTCCTCGATCCTGGTGAAGCCTTCAATCGAAGATCCATCGAACATCACCTTACCTGCCAGCGCACTCCCGAATTGACTCTCAGGAACTTCAACGTTCTTCACGATACCGTCAATATCCGTGAACTGCAGGCGGAGAAAGTGAACATTGGATTCTTTACAGAGATCGATTATTTCAGAAATTCTGGAAACCATAACGCCCCTCCTTTTGTGATCAATAAGGAGTAATATCAGCTAATATGAACGACAAGTCAATCATTTTTTAACATATTGTACGTATAATCCAGTACATTATGTACAATCAGCGAATCAGTACGCCAACTTCAGCTATCCGATTCCAGGGTTCGGTACTACGATCGAAAGCCATATATGCACTTCTTTCTATAAAATTGAAACGAACACTTACTGGAGATGCGGATTGAACAAGGTGGCCCAGATATCCTGCGCTATTATGTTTCCTTCGAAAAACTCATTTGGAGGATCATGACCAGGATAATACCGTACCGGCTCAGGTACAGCCGAAGGGCAAAAAGATTGAGTCTTCAGGTTGTACCTGGAGAAGTGAGGGTCACATCTCCCGCAGGAGTACGTATTTCCGTTATTGATAAATTTGTCCGCAGCCGCACCAGATGGCTTGAGCAGAAGCTTGCATATTTCGAATCGGTTGACCCTCCCGCGGTACCTTCTTTATATGAAGATGGTTCAGAAGTGTCTGTTTTCGGAGAAATTGCAGTTCTTCAGCTGTCTGAAGCCGCTTCGGGAACGGAAGAACTGATTCATCGCAATGGAGTTCTGTGCGTATATTTAACAGGAGAATCCAATCTAACCTCGGTTGTGAAAAGATGGCTTGATGACCGCCTCCTCAGTCATGTAAACAGGATAGTCGAAGAGCATTCACGGCCAGGGCTTATACCCACCAGAATCAGATTAGCCAACGCTCGTACACGCTGGGGAAGCTGCAGCCCTCGAGGAGTTATCATGATAAACCGGAGGCTGGTTCATGCTCCATTGAACGTAGTTGAATATGTTGTAGTTCATGAAATGGTTCATCTGCAGCACAGAAACCACTCAAAGCAATTCTGGGGGGTTGTTGAGAATATTCTGGGTACTGTGAAGCCGGGCAGGCAATGGCTGCGGTTACAGGGAGCCTATCTGCTTGAGAGGAGCCTGTAACATCAATCTCAGGATTTTTTCATTTTGATTGACCATGATATAAAGCACTCTATTATTAGAAAAAACCGGTAACCTGAATACTCCAATCAGGTGGAAAATGTCATTCGGAATACTGAATTCGTAGTATACAAAAGGAGCTAGGAGCATGTCCGATAATGTGCATTGAGCAGAAGAGCCTCGCAGCTTAGATAGAATGCTCGAAGATTTGAGGAGAATACTGGATGTATTTGACGATAATATGCGGGCATTATAGCCAGCTGTGTGGGTTTTATGCCGATGCTTCATTGTCGGACACGCTCCTAGAAAGATGAAGCGGATAGGGAATGCCTTTGCGGAAGTCCTTTGTCCGGATGAAGTTCTTGGAGAAACCGATATACAGGCATACACAGAATACCGTCGATAACCATAGATGAAGTACCTCTGTAAAGCATAAGGGGCATGCATTCGGGATAATCATCTCTGAATGATTTCAGAGGTTTCAGATCTCCGCTTCTGATCTCTGCAGTGTTCTTCACTTCAATTGCCCGGAAACATCCAGTCCCGTACAGAATAAAATCTACTTCTGTGCCTGACCTGGTTCTCCAGTAATACAGTTTCACATCCTGTCCTCGATAATCTGACCATGCTTTAAGATGCTGAAATATCAGACCCTCAAGAGCAGCACCGTTGATTTCCTCAAGTCTGTCCAACGGTCCCTTAGGTCTAAGGCTTCTGAATACTCCTGTATCGAAATAATAGAATTTTGGATGCCCTGTTACAGCACGCTTTGCTCTTCTTTTGAAGACCGGAACCCTCGAAGCCAGGAGCAGATCCTCCAGGATTGAGATGTAGCCTTCAACGGATTTTCTCTGAACACTGCATTCCCTTGCGACATTACTGATGTTGAGAACCTGCCCGTGGGAAAAACTCACAGCTTCAAGAAACCTGGAAAAATTGCCGAGATTTCTCACAAGACTTTCCATCATAACCTCTTCCCGAAGATAGATTCCTACATAGCTTTTCAGTACATCCGAAGGCGCGGATGAATCCCATACAACAGGAAGCATTCCCTGTTCAAGGGCAGTATCAAGTGAAAAGTGTTTTCCCAGTTCACCTGCCATGAAAGGATGCATTATCCGTAGAAGAGCTCGTCCGGCCAGCATATCCACACCGGTTTGCTTGAGTTTTCGCGAGCTGGAACCAGTGAGTATGAACTTGTACCCCAGTTTAAGCTCCATTATGGAATGAACAACCGACAACAGTTCAGGTGCCTTCTGGACCTCATCGATGATTATCGTGGCTCCATCAGGTTGACCCAGTGTGTATTCCTTCAGTCTTTCCGGCTTTGCTGTATAAGCTCTCAGAACATCTGGAGCGAGCAGATCAAGCCTTGCAGCATTACTGTATTCCTGAAGGCACCAGGTTGATTTACCCGTACCTCTTGCACCAAAGAGAAAGAAGCTTTCATCAGAGGGATGCTTAAGAAATCGAGGTGCTAATTCCATTTTGCCCCTTAATTCGGAATTTGTAATACCATTTTGCGACTAAATTATAGTGATTGTCTACCATGGATGCAAGTGTCGGCAGTTCAAGGATTGCGTCACGCAGCTGGTCGGGATTGCAGTAGCTGTCCTTCGGACGCACCCTGAAACACTTTAATCTCTGGGAAGACCCAAGACCCCCTCCAGAGCCACTGGAACTGGTATGAGAACCCGATACGGATTACATTTTGATTGACCATGATATACAAGCACTCTATTATTAGAAAAACCGGTATCCTTAATAATCCAATCAGGTGGAAAATGTCATTCGGAATACTGAATTCTTCGGGCAGCACCTTTAACCATACTGTTAGTGTAGACCTATCATAAATCCATGAAGTAGTATATTCCATTCTGAATGGAGGAAAATGCCGGAAGATAAGAAAATGCTGATATCGCTTGACAGAATTGAAGAGGAAATAGCTGTTCTGGTGACAAAGGATGGACATATGTGGCTCATGCCTTCCGAGTATCTGCCGGAAGATTCCGGGGAGGGTGACGTTTTCGACGTTATACTGAGGAAGAATCCTGAGGAGACGGAGAGGCTTGCCGGAAGTATCCACGATCTTCAGCAGATGCTTCTTGATCGCACCAGGCAGCGGGACGAAAGCTCCGGGCACTGAACTGTAGCCATGTATGTGAAAGAAATAGAAATATGAAGAACGCTGAAGGCAGACTCGTTCTTGTTGGAACGCCGATAGGGAACCTTTCCGATATGTCACCAAGAGCAATGGAAGCCATTGAAAAGGCTTCCGTAGTGATGGCCGAGGATACCAGGCGTACCGTAAGATTCGTGAGTGACAGCAAAAGGCTTTACAGCTACCACGATCATAACGCAATCGGCAGGATACCCCAGATAATAGAATTTCTCGAGAACGGGGCTGTTGTAGCGCTTGTTTCCGATGCCGGTATGCCGGGCATATCGGATCCTGCCTATAAAGCAGTAAGCGCTGCTGTCAGGGCAGGTTACAGTGTAGAAGCAATACCGGGACCATCTGCGGTTATTACTGCCCTGGTCGCCTCAGGTCTTCCGGTTGACAGGTTCTCGTTTGAGGGTTTTCTCCCGAGAAAGAAGGGAGCGAGAACTCGCAGGTTTGAAGAAATATCCACATATAGCGGTTCTATTATATATTACCTGGGTCCCCATCATCTTCTTAAGTATCTTGAGGAGATGAAAAATGTTCTCGGTAATCGCCCAGTGTGTGTGGCAAGGGAAATGACCAAAATGCACGAGGAGTATGTACGGGGGAACATCGCGGAGGTTACTGAGTATTTCGGTAACAAAAGAATCCGTGGTGAGATAACTATGGTTGTAGGTGGAGCAGCACTGGAATCGGATTTCTTTGATTGACGATGACATTTGCTGTTTCTATTTTATGATGGTTTGTAAACGAATTCCAGGAGGTAAGTTTTAACCTGGAGACTTTAAAGGAATCCGGCAGGAGACTTCTAGATCCCCTCATTGGATTGTTGGCAAAAGTTGGTATAGGGCCGTTTTCAGTAACTACCATTGGCCTTCTTATGACAGCTGTCGCTGCATGGTTCGTATGGGATGGAAAGTTCATCGCCGGGGTTGTTTTTCTTATTGTGGGCAGTATTCTCGACGCCGTTGACGGGGAGCTTGCACGCAAAAAAGATGTGGCAAGCAAGGCCGGCGCAGTTTTTGATTCAAGCTGTGACCGGATAGGCGAGATACTCATTTTCGGAGCTTTACTGGCCGGAAAAGCGGGCGAAGCTCACCACATTTTGGTTTATCTTGTACCTGCCGCTATTGGAGGCTCGTACATGGTCAGCTATATCAGAGCAAGGGCAGAGGGAGTTAACCTTTCATGTTCTGTAGGTATCTTCACCAGGACTGAAAGACTCCTGTTGCTGATGGGCGGCCTGGTTGCCGCGGGGTTGTGGAAAACAGAGGCTGTAGTAATTATGCTGGCTGTTCTTGCTGCGGGCACATGGATTACTGCAGGCCAGCGCTTTGTGAAAGTAATCAGGGACGGCAGAGGGATATCACTGGATAACGAATGAGATCTTGATCAGCCGTTTGTTTATTTGTTCTATCTTTTCAGGGAGGCTATGAATGTCCAAAAAAGTAAGAGTAGCGATAATCGGAGTAGGAAACTGCGCAAGCAGTCTTGTCCAGGGCGTGGAATTCTACAGGAATGCATCTGAGGGTCAAAAAGTTCCAGGGCTTATGCATGTGAACCTGGGAGGATATCACATCAGTGATGTTGAATTTTCGGCTGCTTTCGACATCAATATCACAAAGGTTGGGAAAGACCTCAGCGAAGCCATCCTTGCCGAACCGAACTGTACGGTCAAACTCTGTGATGTACCGAATCTCGGAGTTAAAGTAAACAGGGGAATGACACACGACGGTCTTGGAAAATATCTCAAAGAAGTTATTCAGAAAGCCCCCGGACCAACATCCGATATAGTAGGGATACTGAAAGAAACAAAAACCGATGTTGTCGTCAGCTATCTTCCGGTGGGAAGCGAGGAAGCAACGAAGTGGTACGTGGAACAGATTCTTGATGCCGGTTGTGCGTTCGTTAACGCCATCCCGGTTTTCATAGCCGGACAGGCGTACTGGCAGAAAAGATTCCGCGACCGCGGACTTCCCGTTCTGGGAGATGATATCAAAAGCCAGGTGGGCGCTACCATTCTTCACAGGGTCATGACACGTTTATATGAAGACAGAGGTGTAAGGCTTGACCGCACCTACCAGTTGAATGTCGGGGGAAATACAGATTTCCTTAACATGCTTGAACGGGAAAGACTCGAAAGCAAGAAGATATCCAAAACCAACGCCGTTACCTCCCAGCTTCCCGGCGGCCTTGATCCCAGGAATGTGCACATCGGCCCAAGCGATTACATTGAATGGCTTGACGATAGAAAATGGTGCTACATCCGGATGGAAGGAACAAGCTTTGGAGAAGTTCCTCTGAATATTGAGGCCAAGCTGGAAGTCGTGGACAGCCCTAATTCCGCGGGAGTGATAATCGATGCGGTCAGATGCGCTAAACTTGCTCTTGATAACGGTCTGTCCGGAGCTATTGAGGCTCCTTCATCCTATTTCTTCAAATCCCCTCCTGTTCAGTATTACGATGATAAGTGCAGAAGGATAACAGAAGAGTACATTGGTAAGTACCATCAGAAGAAACAGGAGAAGAAGGCTTCCGAAAAGAAGTCAAAGAAATAGATATTGAATATCCGTAATACCGGCTTTCCCGGCAGCTTTATCACTTTTGAGGGAGTTGAGGGAGCCGGCAAATCCACCAGATGCCGCGTGCTTCTTGAAAGTCTTGAACGCAGGGGGGTTCCGGTGCTTCATACCCGTGAACCCGGAGGGCCCCCTGCCTCCGAGAGGATACGTTCAATATTGCTTGATCCTGAATTAACCGTTACTCCTCTCACCGAGTTGATGCTGTACCTTGCCTCGAGATCATCAAATGTTGATCTTGTAATCAGACCGGCACTGAAGAACGGCATTAATGTGATATGCGAGCGCTATTCCGACGCCACTTTCGCATATCAGATTGGAGGACGCAATCTTCCGGAGAAGTCAGTAAGGGATGCTGACAATCTTGCAACCGGAGGTCTTTTACCGGACATGACTATCCTTCTGGATCTTGACCCTGAAGAAGGACTGGCAAGATTGCAGAAGCAGGGCAGGGAAAAGGACCGGATAGAGCTGGAAGAGATCAGTTTCCACCACCGCGTAAGGGAGATGTATCTCAGACTGGCTGAAAGTGAGGACAGGTACCTGGTTGTTGACGCTTCACAGGAACCGGATATTCAGGATCGATTTATCGAAAACAGTGTTATGAATATTATCTCGGGTAAATGTTATGGAGGAGACGGATAAATGAAAAAATTCCTGCCAGGCTGGATTGCCGTTATACTTGCAGCCGGACTTCTGATTTCCGGCGGATTGATGATTCTTCCCTCCGCTATAGCGTACGATGCGGTTTCTACGAATTCTTCCCTCGAACTGTTCATGGACGTGTTCTCAAGAACATCCGTTACATATGTTGATTCAGTAGATTCCAAGGAACTCATAGAGGCCGCTTTGAGAGGGATGCTGGAATCACTTGATCCAAACAGTATTCTTCTCAATCCAGAGGATTACGAGAATCTGCGAATTAACCTGTCAGGTTCTTTTGAAGGGGTTGGAATAACCATAGGTATCAGAGATGAGTGGCTGACGGTTATTTCACCGGTTGAGGGAACTCCAGCATTCAGAGCCGGCATGAAAGCCGGGGATAAGATCGTTGAAATTGACGGAATTTCAACAGAAGGGATAACAACAACTGAAGCTGTAATACAGATAAGAGGGCCACAGGGAAGTACGGTGGACCTGACCGTTGTACGACCGGGACTGCCGGATTCCCTTGACTTTGAAATAGAGCGGGATGTTGTGGATCTTCCCTCAGTTACAGCAGGATTCATGATAGATGATGAAACCGGATACATACGCCTTTCCAGGTTCGGTGAAGAATCCTCGAAGGAAGTTCGGAATGCTCTGCAGGATGTTGTTGAAGAGGGTGCTGAAAATTTGATATTCGACCTTAGAGGCAATCCGGGAGGTCTCTTTACCGCAGCAGTAGAAGTAGCTGATTTCTTTCTTCCTTCCGGTACGCTGGTAGTATCCACCAGGGGGAACGCGGTGGGAGAGGACAATTACTACACAGTCAGCAAAAGGAGTTTCACCGGGAATGTTGTTGTTCTTGTTGATGGTGGAAGTGCCAGTTCGTCGGAAATAGTCGCTGGCGCACTGCAGGATAATGAAGCAGCTACACTTATCGGGACCAGAACGTTCGGAAAGGGATCCGTTCAGACATTAATGGACCTGGGCGAATTTCCGGATATCGGGCATTACGGCGTAAAACTTACTACTGCCAGATATTTCACTCCCGATGGGAGAAGTATTGACAGGACCATGGGTGATGACTTCGGTGGCATTATCGAGGAAGATTCTCTGGCAGACTGGGGGATAGTTCCCGATATAACGATGGACTTCAGTGAAGTATCCGGCTCTCTTCCCGTTGAACTGTTCACCGGTTCGATCTTTTTCAAGTACGCTACTGATTACGTTCTCGATCATGAAATTGAAGACGATTTCTGGCCCGACAGCACTTGTGTTGCTGATTTCAGGAATTATCTCAACGAAGAGGGTTTCGAATGGGAAGATGGCGAATTCGAAGATAACCTGTTCTATATAGAAAAAGCGCTTTTCGCGGAAATCGCCTCAAGATCCTGGGATCGAGAGATGTACCATAGAATGATGAGTCCACACGATGAAACCGTTCAGAGAGCTCTGCAGTATTTCAGGGATGGGGAATAGTGAAAATTAAATTCGGAACCTCCGGCTGGCGGGGTATCATAGCACAGGAATTTACCTGGGACAGAGTAAACCAGGTAGCGGATGCAATCGGACTGCAGCTGAAAAGCGAGGGACGGGATAGCCTGGTTATCGGAGGCGACTGCCGTTTTCTATCTCCGGAACTCTCCGAGGCCACCGCGGAACGGATGGCCGGATACGGTTTCGAAGTGTTACTTTCCTCCTGTCCCTGCCCGACACCGGTTCTTTCCCATGCCTGCAGGAAGGGTGGTTACGGCGGTGTAATTAATTTTACGGCAAGCCATAACCCTCCCCTTTACAACGGAATTAAATTCAGTCCCTGGCACGGCGGCCCCGCTGACAGCGCTTTAACAGCTTCCATTGAAAGAATCATCGAAGAGGGTGGTAAACCGGACTCCGCTTCCGGTTCAGTTATATCGAAGGATCTTCGAAGTGATTATTCAAGGGATATTCAGAAGTATCTGAATCCTGAAGTCTTCATGAACAGCGGTCTAAAAGTCGTATACGATGCGTTCTCCGGTGCAGGATCAGGTCTTCTTGATCGCATACTGGTTGATTTTGGAGTTTCGGTCCGGGTGATTAACGGAACAAGAGACCCTCTGTTTGCCGGCAGGCAGCATCCCGAACCCGGAGAAAGCGGTACAGCCGATCTTTCACTTCAGGTTGTTGAAAGCAGAGCTTCGCTTGGGGTGGCTACCGACGGTGATGCAGACCGTTTCGGAATAATAGATGAAAACGGTAGTTTCGTTTCACCGCACGATTTTCTCCCCCTTCTTCTCGAATATCTTATAGAAACCAAAGGTTACTCCGGACTTGCAGTCAGATCTGTTACCACCAGCAGCCTTCTTGATAGGGTCGCTCTGGCTCACGGCATGGAAACCGAGATAACTCCTGTAGGTTTCAAGTACCTCGGCGCCAGGATGCTGGAAGGAAATGTAATTCTCGCCGGCGAAGAAAGCGGAGGTCTGTCGATTACGGATCATGTTCCTGAAAAGGATGGGATACTGGCATGCCTTCTTGCGGCGGAAATGGTTTGCGCCAGGCGCAAAGGTCTTGCCGCGCAGCTTGATGACCTGTGGAAAAAGTATGGCAGGGTTCATATATCACGTACGGATCTTCGCCTTGATGACATTCTCAGACAGCATCTTAAGGAGAAGTATCTGGAATCCGATCCATTTGATATCGCTGGCATAACAGTTGATTCCATAGACCGGATTGATGGGGTAAGGATGATCCTGAAAAACGGCGATTGGATACTTATCAGGTTGTCCGGTACGGAACCGCTGGCAAGAATATACGTCCAGTCAGATTCACAGGAGGAAGTGGATTCGATTATGAAGAAAGTTGTTATAGGATTCCGCGGAATGATGGGTACGGAATGATATTCGATCCGGAGAAACTCGTTATCGATATGAGGAGTCTTTCCCGCGGCATGAACAGTGGGAGTTTCACTATACCTCTTGATAGAATTAACTGGGGCATTGAGGATGTGGAACCGGCACACGATGAGGCTACCATTGAGCTGGCAGTGGATTATAAAGATAGCGTTGTTCTATGCAGCGGCAGGCTGAATGCGGATTTTAAAATCCCCTGCGCAAGATGCCTGGAGCCCATGCTGTTCAATATCTGTGAGGATATCAGCCGGGAGTATACCTGGAAGCTTGATCCTTCCGTCGAACAGGAGAGGGAGATAGTACCCCGGTCCGGTGAGCTTTGCATTTTTGATGCTGTTAGGGAAGCAATTTTACTATCAATTCCGGGTAAACCTCTGTGCTCGCCTGACTGTGATGGAATATGTTATAATTGAGTATATTCTGTATAGCTATTTTTTTTTAGATCAAACGATAATTGTCATTCGGATGACATCAGAGAAAGAGAAGGAACTATGCCGGTACCAAAAAGAAGACACTCATCTACAAGAAGAGATAAACGCAGAGCAAATGACGCTCTGAAGGAAAAATCTACAAGTATCTGTCCCCAGTGCGGAGAACCCAGAATTCCGCACAGGGTTTGCAGGCACTGTGGATTCTACGACGGCAGGCAGGTCATCGAACCGAAAGAGGAGTAATCGTTTTGAAAACGATTGATTCCGGAAAGAATGGTTCTGCCTGTGCCTGAACCGCTCAATATTGCTGTGGATGCGATGGGGGGGGATTACGGTCCTTCGGTCATCGTCCAGGGGGTTGTCAAGTTCTTCAGTGACTGCAGAAAGTCTGTTACGGAGAATGTATCAATCAAACTCGTCGGTGACAGAGATATTCTGTCGAGGCTTCTGTCACGCAGCGGCGGGGCTAAACTGCCTTTATCAATTCAGCATGCTTCACAGGTTATAACAATGAACGACCATCCGGCCGAAGCTCTCAAGAACAAACCGGACAGTTCAATGGTTGTTATGGCCGGGCTTCAGAAGAAAGGCCTGGTACAGGCCATGGTAAGTCCAGGTAATACCGGAGCCATGATGGCTGCCAGCCTCTTTGCCCTCGGAAGAATAGAGGGTGTTCCCAGACCGGCAATAGCTGCTACATTGCCGACTCAAAACAACCCTACAGTAGTACTCGATGTCGGAGCCAATGTCGGATGTAACGCAAGGCAGCTGTTTCAGTTTGCTCTTATGGGAGAGGTGTATTCGAAATGTGTTTTCGGTATAGAGAACCCGAGGATTTCACTGCTGAATGTAGGCAATGAAAGAACCAAGGGCCCATCCGTGATCCAGGATGTCTACGGGATGCTGGAAGACTCCAATCTGAACTTTCTTGGTAATATAGAAGGTGACGGCATACTCAAAGGTGAGGCCGATGTTGTGGTCTGCGATGGATTTGTAGGAAATATTCTTCTTAAGACTTTTGAGTCAATAGCCGATCTTGTGGGAGGATCACTCTACCTTGAGATGAAGCGTCATTGGGCTTCAAGGGCTGGTTTTCTTCTTATGAGACATTCATTTTCTAAAATGTGGGAAAGACTGGATTCGGCCGAATATGGAGGAGCTCCATTACTCGGCCTGAACGGAGTTTCGATAGTAGCTCACGGCAGCAGTACCTCGAAGGCGATTAGAAATGCTGTGGTTGCCGCATGCGATTTTTATCGAAGCGGGGTCAGCGACATGATCCGGAAGAAAATTAATATTTCGATAACTTAGGATTGGAGAAAAAGTGAGCAGGAACGCCTATATTGTTGGAACAGGGCACAATGTCCCGGATGGCATATTAACGAATGCCGATCTTGAGAAGATTGTTGATACCACGGATGAGTGGATTGTCAAAATGACGGGCATTAAGGAGCGACGGAAAGCTGACGATTCCACGGCAACCTCCGATCTGGTGACCATAGCCGTTGAAAATGCCATGAAAGAGGCTGGATGGAAATCGGAAGATGTTCAGGGTATTATTGTGGGAACTGTTACTCCTGATTACTATTTCCCCTCAACCGCCGCACTGGTGGCTAACAATCTCGGAATGAGAAATATTCCTGCCTACGATTTCGAAGCCGGCTGTACAGCCTTTATTTACGGACTCATACAGGCAAAAGCGTTCATTGAATCGGGAATCATGGACAGGATGATAGTAGTTGGCGCCGACTGCCTGACCAAAATTACCAACTGGACCGACAGGTCAAGCTGCATACTTTTTGGTGATGGAGCCGGAGCAGTTGCGGTATCTTCCGAAGGACCCGGAGGAAGGCTTGGAGGCTGGCACTGGGGCAGTGATGGCTCCATGGGGCAGTACCTTTTTCAGCCTGCGGGAGGAACGAAAAAACCTGCTTCGCACGAAAGCGTTGAAAACAACGAACATACCATTAGTATGGAAGGTGCACGGATTTTCAAGTACGCCGTAAGGGCAATGCACGATTCGTGCATGGAAGCCCTTAAAATGGATGGAACCGAGAAGAAGGATGTCGACCTTCTTGTATCCCACCAGGCGAATCTTAGAATAATCGACGCAACCGCCAGGGCACTTGAACTTGAGCCCGAACAGGTTTATATAAATATTCAGAAGTATGGCAATACATCCGCGGCTTCCATTCCCATGGCTCTTGACGAGGCAGTGAAGGACAACACGATAAAAGAGTCAAGCACTGTCGTTCTCGCTGCATTCGGCGCGGGACTAACATGGGGCGGGATGATACTGCACTGGTAGATAATAGCAGGGGAGTAATTATGAACAGAATTGCAGTTGTAACCGGTGCCGCGAGGGGTATTGGATATTCTATTTCCAGGAAACTTGTTAATTCCGGATGGTCCGTGGCCGGATGTGATGTTCTTGAAGATGATCTTATGGCGGCATCCGATAAACTCGGAGATGATTTCAGCCCCTGGGTTCTTGATGTAACGAACGAAGATGCTGTCAAAGATGTATCCGAGAGGATCGAAAAAGAACTGGGTCCTGTATTCGGTCTCGTGAACAATGCTGGAATCACCCGTGATGGTCTCATTATGCGAATGAAAAAAACTGACTGGGACACTGTCATGAACGTAAATCTTACAGGTGCTTTCCTTATGTGCAGAGCGTTTTCCCGCGGGATGCTGCGCCAGAAAGCGGGATCAATTGTTAATATTTCTTCGGTGGTTGCTCTGCTGGGAGCGGCTGGGCAGGCAAATTACGCTTCTACAAAAGCAGGATTAATAGGCCTGACAAGAGCTTTATGCCGTGAGTTCGCGGTACGGAATATCCGCGTGAACGTGATTGCTCCAGGATTCATCGAAACGGAAATGACCAGAGAACTTTCCAGAGAAGTCAGGGAAGATTATGCAAACAGGGTTCCGGTAAAGAGAATGGGTCAGCCTGAAAATGTTGCTGATGCCGTGCATTTTCTACTTGATGATGTTTCTTCTTATATTACCGGGGTAGTACTTCCGGTAGATGGTGGACTTACAACGTGAGAAAGGAATAGAATATGTCACTTGAAACCCGTGTAACCGAGATCATAATCGATAAGTTGGGAGTCAAACCCGAGCAGGTAACGATGGAAGCTCAGTTCGATACCGACCTTGGCGCAGATTCCATTGATCAGTACGAACTCATTATGGGATTTGAAGATGCCTTTGGGCTCCGCATCGATGAAGATGAAGCGACCAAACTTACTACGGTTGGTAAAGTTGTTGAGTATTTGAAGAATAAGGATCTTGACGATTAATTGACGATTCGACTAATTGGAACGCACCGCAGTGAAGTTACTGCGGTGCGGTGCTACAAAACCAATTATATAACAGTTTGTTTTAAGACAGGGGACTGATTCTATGGAAAAGCGTGTTGTAATCACTGGCGCCGGCATCATCGGGCCTGTTGGGAATACGGCTTCTGAAAACTGGAAAGCTGCTTTGGCCGGCAGAAGCGGAATTCGGAGAATGACCATCGTTGATCCGGAGCAGTTCACAAGTCAGATTGCCGGAGAGGTAAAGGATTTCGATCCTCTGGATTACTTTGAAAGGAAGCTTGCGAAAAGAATTGACAGGTATACTCAGTTCGCCATGATAGCGGCCCGGGAAGCGTACGAGAACTCGAACATCATTAACAGTATTGAACCCGAAAGACTTGGCGTTATCATAGGGTCCGGTATTGGAGGTATCACAACTCTCGAACGTGAGCATAAAATAGCACTTGAGCGCGGCGTAAACAGGATGAGTCCTTTCTTCTGCCCCATGATGATAAGCAATATAGCCGCCGGAAGAATCGGTATCGATGTTGGGGCAAAGGGACTTAATTTCGCGACCGTTACAGCATGCGCCAGCAGCGGTCATGCCATTGCCATAGCCGCAGACATGATCAAACTGGGAAGAGTGGACGCCATTCTTGCGGGTGGTTCCGAAGCCCCGCTTACACTGACCGGAGTAGGCGGATTCTGCCAGCTTAAAGCCCTTTCAACAAGAAACGACGACCCGAAAACCGCTTCTCGCCCATTCGACCGGGACCGTGACGGTTTCGTTTTAGCTGAAGGCGGAGCTGTAGTGATGATTGAGGATATGGAACATGCACTGAATCGCGGAGTGGACATAATCGCTGAAATCTCGGGTTCCGGCATGACGTGCGATGCATTTCACATTACTGCACCTGCCGAAAACGGGGAAGGCTCAGCCAGGGCTATGAAAATTGCTATTGAGGAAGCAGGTATTAAACCTTCGGAAGTGGATTATATAAATGCTCACGGAACATCGACCCCTTTGAACGATATAAACGAATCAAAAGCTATAGAAACCGTGTTTAACTCCGAGAACGCCACGAAAATACCCGTTTCATCCACCAAATCAGTTACGGGGCATATGCTTGGTGCAGCTGGAGCTGTAGAGGCTATTTTTACCGCTTTCGCACTTAGGGATGGTATTCTGCCTCCTACCGCTACTCTTCAGAATCCTGGCGAAGGTTGTAACCTCGATTACGTGCCTAAAGAAGCCAGGAAAGCCGATATCATGTATGCCCTTTCCAATTCATTGGGTTTCGGCGGGCATAATGTAACACTCGCTCTGAAGAAGTACTCAGGAGAGTAATTTGATGACCGGAAATCCGGTATATGAAGTTGAAGAGATTCTCAAGTATTGTTTCCATGACAGTAATCTTCTTAAAAAAGCGCTAACACACAGCTCGTGCAGAAATGAAGACAGTACGGGCAGGGATTATGAAAGACTGGAATTTCTGGGCGATGCGGTACTTGAACTTATTACAAGGGAATATCTCCTTGCTGAATACCCTGACGAATCGGAAGGAGATCTGACCAGAAGGAAAATAAGGATAGTTCAGAAGGAAAATCTATCGAAAAATAGCAGAAGACTGGGTCTTGACAGACTGGTTCATGTGGGCAGGGGTTTCGTTAATTCAGGCAGTGCGATAGAATCCATAGCAGCTGATGTTCTTGAGTCTTTAATTGGTGCTATATATATCGACTCAGGGCTTCAATCGGCGAAGGAATTCGTTACAAGGGAGATACTGGAGCTGTCCATCGATACTGAACCGCTTCCCGATGCAAGAAGCCATCTTCAGGAGTACTGCCAGGCAAAGGGCATGAAACTTCCTGAATACATGCTTACCGGCAGAAAGGGACCGGATCATAGCCCGGTTTTTGCAGTAACTGTGAGTATTGCCGGCAAGGAAGCTGGAACCGGCACCGGACTGACCAGGAAAGCAGCGCGAGAGAGGGCTGCTGAAAAGGCATTGGAAAAACTTGAGAGGAAGGTTTGAAGTGAATTATTATCTTTCTGAAGAATTGAATGATATAAAGGAAATATGTGCGGAGATTGCTTCGAAGTATATCATTCCCGCCCGGGCGAAGCTTGATGAGGAGAACAAATTTCCCCGCGAGATCATTAAGATTATGGCAGACAGCGATCTTTGCGGCATCTATATCCCGGAAGAATATGGGGGTTCGGCAGAAATGTTCGGCGGCGGTTCAATGGCTCTTGCCGTGGCAACCGAGGAACTTAGCAAGGCCTGCGGAGGTGTTGCGGTGTCATTTGCCGCCAACGCACTGGGAGCCATGCCTATACTCATATCAGGATCCGATGAACAAAAGAAAAAATACCTTCCCGATCTTGCATCCGGCACCAAGCTTGCAGCTTTCGCTCTCACGGAGTCTGAAGCTGGAAGCGATGCTGGAGGGGTGAAGACCAAAGCTGTAATAGATGGAGACAGCTACATTCTCAACGGAACCAAGCAGTGGATAACGAACGGCGGAGAAGCTCAGATTTATACAGTCATTGCCCAGACCGATCCTACAAGGGGTGCCAGAGGGCTCACCGCCTTCATAGTTGAGGAGGGTACACCCGGATTCAGTTACGGCAAAAAAGAGGACAAAATGGGTATAAGGGCATCCTCAACCATGGAGCTGATATTCGAGGATTGCAGAGTTCCCGCTGAGAACATCATAACAAGAGAAGGCTACGGATTCATAGTAGCCATGAGAACCCTTAACACATCCCGTCCGGGAGTAGCAGCACAGGCTGTTGGTATCGCACAGGGAGCTCTTGACGAAGCGGCAAAGTACGCCTCTGAAAGGGTGCAGTTCGGGCAGAGGATAGATTCCTTCCAGGGAATACAGTTCATGCTTGCCGATATGGCAACCCAGGTTGAGGCTGCACGGGCTCTGGTTTACAGTACGGCAAAGATGATAGATGCCGGGGAAAAGAAGTTCGAGAAGGAATCCGCCATGGCAAAAGTGTTTGCCAGCGATGTTGCCATGAAAGTTACTACGGACGCCGTTCAGATTCTTGGCGGTTACGGTTATATGAAAGAGTATCCTGTCGAGAAGATGATGCGGGATGCCAAAATCACACAGATATACGAAGGTACAAACCAGATCCAGCGAAGTGTAATAGCATCTGCGCTGATTAAGGAAACAGCCGCCAGGGGGAAATAGCAATGCGGATAGTTGTTGCAGTAAAACAGGTTCCCGATACAGCTGAGGTGAGGATAGATGAGGAGCGCGGTACTCTCATTCGCGAAGGGGTTCCTTCAATACTTAACCCCTTCGATGAGTATGCCCTTGAGGAGGCTATGAAATGGAGGGACGACCTGGGAGGAACAGTCACAGTTATAACAATGGGGCCTCCACAGGCTGAAGCTGTACTTAGAGAAGCGATTTCAATGGGAGCTGATGAAGCAATTCTTCTTTCAGACAGGGCGTTTGCCGGGGCGGACACATGGGCTACAAGCCATACTCTGGCGAAGGCAGTGGAAAAAATGGGAGATATAGATATCGTCATGACCGGTAAGCAGGCAATTGACGGAGACACAGCACAGACTGGCCCCGGTATAGCGGCATCACTGGACTGGCCCCAGGTTACATTTGTTGGCAAAGTACGAGAAATCGATGAGAACAGTATTATCGCTGAACGTTACGTTGAAGGCGGCTGCGAGATAATCAGATCCACCCTTCCTGTTGTCATCACAGTGCTGAAAGACGCGAATACACCAAGGCTTCCCTCCCTCAGAGGAAAGATGAAAGCCAGGAAGATCGAGATTCCTGTATGGAACAGGGCAGATCTTGAACTTCCAGAGGACGAAGTCGGTCTCGATGGGTCACCTACAAGAGTTGTGAAGATTACAACTCCTGAAGCATTCTCTGACGGAGAAATCCACCATGGGGAGCCGGAGGAACTGGCCATGCTCATAGTCGATTCCCTACTTGGGAAGGAGGGCAGGTAATGGCAAGTATTGAGGTTCGCAAGGAAACCTGTGTAGGCTGTGGCGCATGCGTGCCGGCATGTCCCTTCGGAGCCATCTCAATGAAGGATGATCTGGCTGTTATCAGTGATGAATGCACACTGTGCGGAGCATGCGAATCATCCTGTTCTTTCGGAGCCATAATAATACGGACAGGAGAATCGGGTGAGATTGAGATAGGTAAGTATTCGGGCATCATGGTGCTTGCCGAGCAGCGTGACGGCGTGGTTGATCACAGCACGCTTGAACTTCTGGGAGAAGCCGGAAGGCTGGCAGAGGTTGATGGGAGCGAAATATCGGTGGTTCTTCTTACCGAAGAAGCCGGTGACTGGCCGGACAAACTCATCAGTTACGGTGCGGACACTGTATATTTTGCGGAAGACCCGAAACTCAAACATTTCAGAACCGAACCGTTCACCAGAATTACAGAAAGACTGATAATCGAACAGAAACCGGCGGTTGTACTGGCTGCTGCAACTACTACAGGCCGTGATCTCATGCCCAGAATTGCCAAGAATCTGAACACCGGGCTTACCGCCGATTGCACAGAACTGGCAATCGATACTGCTAGCGGAGGTCTCCTTCAGACGAGACCAGCTTTCGGAGGGAATATCCTGGCAACTATCGTATGTTCGGATACAAGGCCTCAAATGTCGACTGTAAGACCCAGGGTAATGAAAGCCAACGAACCTGATGATACCAGAACAGGAAAACTGAAGAAGATAGAACTGTCTCCCGATGATCTGACCAGCAGGACGGAAGTGCTGGAGTTCGTACCGCTGGATGAGGGAGAAATCGATATAACAGAGGCTGAGGTGATAGTGTCAGGCGGCAGAGGACTTAAGACTTCTGAGAATTTCGCTCTGCTTGAGGAGCTTGCGAGCCTTCTGGATGGAAGTGTTGGAGCAAGCCGCGCGGCGATTGATGAAGGCTGGATTTCGTATCCGCATCAGGTTGGGCAGACGGGGAAAACCGTGCAGCCTAAAACCTACATCGCGTGCGGTATATCCGGAGCTGTTCAGCACAGGGTTGGGATGCAGTCATCCGAAAGGATTTATGCCGTTAACAAAGATGAATCCGCCCCGATCTTCGAATTTTGTGATGAGGGCTTTGTAGGAGACCTCTTCGAAATTGTCCCCCTTGTTATCAAGGAAATCAAGCGCAGGAGAAAGTAATTCGCCTGTTTTCCATAGAGCGCTTATCTCCATTGCGTGAAGTCAGGACAATCAAACAATAGAAAACAGTGGTAATATGCAGAAAGACAACCAGGGAACAACACTTATGAAGAACACAGAATATTACCGTCTGACTCCGCGGGAAACCCTTGAAAATCTTGGATCCTCCGAAAAAGGATTATCCAGAAAGACAGCAGAGAAGATACGTTCTCGGGTGGGTTCCAACGAAATTGTTGCGGATGTTTCCGTTCCAAAATGGATGGTCTTTCTGAAGCAGTTCCGGGATCTGCTGGTTCTTGTGCTTATAGCGGCGGGAATCGTTTCAATTGCCATAGGCAGTTACCGAGACGGTGCCGTAATGTTCATAATAGTAATTATAAACGCTATTATCGGTTTTATTCAGGAGTACAAGGCTGCGAAAATACTGGAGCGGCTGAAGGAGCTTATCAAATCCCCGGCTAAAGTAATGGTGGATGGAGAGCTTACCGAGGTTGCGCAGGGCATGCTTGTCCCGGGGGATATAGTAGAAGTTGAAGCGGGTGATAGGATACCTGCCGATACAAGACTACTTGAATGCTTCGACTTCCGGACAGTGGAATTCTCACTTACAGGTGAATCCATGCCCCAGGAGAAGCACACAAACGCTATCAGGGATAACTGCATAATTTCCGATCAGGAAAACATGGCATTCATGGGTACAACGGTGGCGACCGGCAGCGCAACAGGAATTGTTGTCAGAACCGGTATGGCAACCGAAATGGGCAAGATCGCAAGCATGACCCTCGAAACGGCTACCGTTAAATCCCCGCTTCAGAAGGAACTTGGAATTCTGGCAAAATGGCTGACCTTAATAGTCGTTGTTCTCAGTATAGGGCTCTTCGGAGTAGCTCTCTGGCAGGGATTTCCGGTTGTGACAAGCATGATACTTGCCCTCGGTGTTGCCGTAGCTTCCGTTCCACAGGCACTTCCTGCTCAGGTAACGGTTGCTCTTACCGCTGCCAGTAAAAGGCTCGCTGAACGAAAAGCCGTCGTTAAAAGCCTTCCATCTATTGAAACCCTGGGTTCTACTACAGTTATCTGTACGGACAAGACGGGTACACTGACCAAAAACGAAATGACCGTAACGAAAGTCTGGTTCAACCGTAGCGAATACGAGTTTACCGGGATAGGATACAGGCCGGAGGGCACATTGCTTGATTCGAATGGCAACCCTCTGACCGGAGAACAGATAGATGACGTGGAGATATTAATGGATGCCGCAACGATGGCATCCAACGCTGAAATACACGCCCCTGATGAAGAACATCAAAGCTGGTATCCTGTTGGAGATCCGACCGAGGCCGCCCTTGTAACCATGTCCACTAAACTGGGAACCAGAAGCCCCACTGAGGACGAGGAAAATCCGGAACTGCATGAATTCCCTTTCGATTCAGATAGAAAGAGGATGAGTTCCGTGCGGAAGTTCGGCGACAGGATAGAGCTGGCCATGAAAGGCGCGACTGACAGCGTTCTCGCCATTTCGAAGTACATTTACATAAACGGGGAAGCCGTACCCATTACAGATGAGGACAGAGAACGGATAAGGGCTGTCAACGAGGAGTACTCCAATCGGGCGCTCAGGGTTCTGGCCATCGCCTTTCGTCCCCTCGAGTTGGATGGAAGTGATTACGTACTGGAGGAGATAGAGAAAGACGTAGTATTCCTGGGTCTTGTGGGAATGACCGATCCTCCAAAAGAGGGAGTGAAAGAGGCTATAGCCGCGTGTCGTAAGGCCAGAGTAAGAATAGTGATTATGACCGGAGATCATGCGATAACCGCAAAGGCGGTTGGCAGGGAGATCGGTCTGTGCCGGTCGGGAGAACCGCCCGTTTACACAGGGGAACAGCTGGAGAACATGAACGACGAGGAGCTTACACGGATTCTCATGACGGATGATTCTGTGATATTCTCAAGGGTGAGTCCCGCGCACAAGCTCAGAATCGTTAATATTCTTGAGGATCAGGAAGAAGTGGTGGCTGTAACAGGTGACGGTGTTAACGACGCTCCCGCGCTGAAGCGGGCTGATATAGGTGTCGCCATGGGAATTACAGGAACCGATGTCGCGAAGGAAGCCGCCGAATTGATACTTCTTGATGACAGTTTTCCGACGCTGGTGGAGGCTATCAGGGAAGGAAGGACGATCTACAGTAATCTCAAGAAAACCGTTCTTGCTTCCATGACCACGAATGCGGCCGAGCTCGCCATCGTAATACTCGGGCTTACCGCGGTTGCACTGGGCAACTGGGCAATACCAATCCTTGCTCTTCAGATACTTGCAATCGATCTTCTCGCGGAAGTAATGCCCCTTACATGCCTTACCTTTGACCCCTCAGCAAAGGGAGTCATGAGGATTTCCCCAAGAAAACAGTGCTATCACATAATGAACAGGCAGTCATCCCTGGAGGTGTTGTTCCTCGGACTCCTGATTGGTGGGCTTGCTTTCGGCAATTACGCGCTCAGTATGTTCAGGACCGGTGAGGTTTTTCCCACGCACATGGATGTATTTCCCGTTGACTACCTGAGAGCGACAACAATCGCGTATCTGACAATCGCTTTTTGTCAGTTCGCCAATGTACTTTCAAGGAGATATGACCTTACCTCCGTCTTCAACAGGAATTTTTTCAATAACAGAATTCTGCTCTGGTCGATTCTGGGATCCATCGTTCTCATACTTACAGCAATATATGTGCCGCCGATAAGTGGGTTTCTGTACTTCAGCGGACCGGGGATAATCGACTGGCTGTTCGTACTGGGTGCCGCGCTGCTATTCCTGGCTGTATTCGAGCTGATGAAATGCAGAAAACGGGTCAAGCATGAGAAAGCTGCGGCCGTCTGCTGAAATGATTCCCGATGATGATTGAAAAAAAAGCTGTACTTCACGTTCACACCGATGCATCCGATGGAACCGGTTCAATAGAAAATGTTATACAAAAGGCGATATCCGCTGGAGTGGACATTCTTGGAATCAACGACCACAATACACTTGACGCAAGGGAAAGAGGTTTCGGAGGCTGGAAATCACCCCTTTTTGTACTTGCCGGCACTGAACTTGAGGATTCAGAGAAGAACAGCCATCTCCTGGCCTACGGAATCGATGAGCTTCCCCGGACATGGGATACTCGGGAACAGATATCCTTCGTGAACGAAAACGGAGGTATAGCCATTGCCGCTCACCCGACAGAGGAACCGGGTAAACTGCCGAAGACAAGAAGCTATACATGGAAAGGCGGAGATACGACCGGACTCTCGGGAGTTGAAGTATGGAATTACATGTCACTCTGGAAGAAAGGGATATCAGCCTTCAATGTTGTGGCGAAACTGAAGCATCCGGACAGGTGCGTGGAACATCCTGACCCCCTTGCGGTAGAGTTCTGGGAAGGAACCGGAGGCTGCGCGATTGCAGGACCGGATGCCCATGCTCTGAAATTCGGGATCGGACGCATGCAGATGGAAGTCTTTTCATACGAGATGCTGTTCAGAAGACTTCTGACACACATACTTCTGGATGATAACCTGTCAGATTCCGATGAGATCGCCGAGAAGCAGATACTGAATGCTCTTAAGAGAGGATCATGTTTTACCAGCAATGTCCTGTATGGTGACGCTTCCGGTTTCAGGGCAGACAAAAAGGATGACAGCATTCTCATTCATCTTCCAGGTGACGGTGAAGTAGTTGTAAGCAAATGCGGAGGTGTATTCTGGCAGGATGATCTTGAAGCCGGAGACCACCGGATTAACCTGGAGCAAACTGGAAGCATTTCAATCGGAGTGTTCAGGGAAGGCAGAACATGGATATACTGCGGAATTCCATAATCACCTTATTGACGATTGTCTCCATTTCATCGGTTTCCTCATCGACTCCTATCGATTCCACCTGGGATCTGCTGGAGGCGGTTGAGTACAGTGACGGGGAAATGTTCCTTGACATGATGTCCGAAAGCATCAGGATTCAGATAGAATTGAGCTACCGGCAGTTGAAAGAGCTTGCTCTGAATGACCCGGGAATGGCGGAGACCCTTCTGAGGGAACTGCGAATAAACCTGACAACATGGGACCTGGAATGGATGACAACCGGAGATTTCATCACAAGGATGCTTGACGGAGTATACCTGCCACCCCTTGAAAACGTCATTTCGGAGGAAGTCTCCATGAACGGCAGAAACGCTGAGGTTGTATTTACCTGGCATTCAGGATATTCTCTTTCCATCCAATTCTTATGGGAAGGATCTTCCTGGAAGGTTACAGGTTCACCAATTCTGGATCAACTATTTTAAATCCGCACCACATCAGTAGATGCCCAAGTAGAACGAATATTGTATTCCTGTTGACGCAGTAGCCGATATTGTTGTAGTATTCGATGTTCGAATCGGATCTTCAGGGGTTGCATTTTCCATTCTCTCACGGAATCTGCGATACTTCTGATACTCTAAACGGAGGTTACAAATGCGAAAGATTCTTGCTGTTCTTGGTGTTGTGGGCCTTGCTGTTATGGCCTGCGGTGGTGGCGGAGGCGCAAGCACTCCAGAAGATGCTGTTAACGGTGCGTTCAATGCTATGAAATCCGGCGACATAGACGCCATGGCGCAGTATGTGCCGGAAGCGGATCGTTCTGAGATTACAGATATGTCCGACGAAGACAAAGAAATGATGCAGGGCATGCTCAGTCTTATGTCCGCCATGGAATTCAAGGTCATTGGTTCTGAAATTGACGGAGAAACCGCAATAGTAACCATGGAAATGACCTTTATGGGTGAAACCGATGAATCCGAAGTCGAGCTTATGCTCGAGAACGGCAGCTGGGTAATTACCAGTGGCGGTATGTTCTAAACAGTATCGATATAGTAATTAGAAGGGGCCTCGAAAGGGGCTCCTTTTTATTTGGGGTCGTTTATTTGGGGTCGGACGTCACTTGCGGCACTTGTTATTATATACAAGTGCCGCAAGTGACGTCCGACCCCTTCTGGTTTTAGCCGCAAGTGACGTCCGACCCCTTCTGGCGGAGGACCGGGGACTCGAACCCCGAAGGGATTAGACCCGGCGGATTTCAAATCCGCTGCCTTACCAATTAGACTAGTCCTCCGCAACGGTCGAATTTAAGTTATCATACTGCAAAGGTCAATCAGTGTCTTAAGCCGGAGGGGATGAAATATTGCTTGAAATGGAATTGAAGTTCAAAGTTGATGATTTTCAAAAAGTAGAGCGGTACCTGGAAAGAATCGGGGTTGAACCGGGAGATGCCGTAAGAGAAAACAATCTTGTGCTTGATCTTATGGGAGGGCCTCTGAGAAAGACGGATACCCTTTTCCGACTGCGGAACTGCGGAAAAGGCACACTTGTAACGGTCAAAAGACCTCTTCCGGCAACTGCGTTGAAAGTGCGGCATGAGGAGGAAGCTGTTCTTGAGTGTTCCCAGGAGGATGCGCTGAAACTATTCAAACTTCTGGGTTACGGAGTAGTTTACCGGTACAAAAAAACGAGAAAGGAATGCAGGGTTGGTGAAGCTACAATATGCCTGGATGAACTCTGGTTCGGCCGATATGTTGAAATCGAGGCAGAATCGGAGGAAGCCGTCATGAAGGCTGTTGATGAACTTGAATTCGATCCGGCGGAGGGGATAAGATTCAGCTATGCGGCCCTTGAGAGGGAAGCGGAACAGAAAAGTGATTCGAGAGAAACCTGACAACCCTCACTTTGTAACCTTGACAGAAAGCTGTTTCTGAGCCATTAATCGAGGCTATGTGAAACTGCGATATATTTAATAATTCTGTTTAAAAAGGAGCATATTGATGAACGAGCATACTACAATCGAGAGAAAACTAAAGACTGATATTCACTACAAAAACGCTGTAAGAAAAGATCTTGTTGATAGCATCCGGCAGATGCACGAATGGCAGGAGAGACTCAACCAGATACATAACATCCGTAAGGAAAAGAAACTCGTAAGAACCATTGCCAGGTATCGTGGTTTTATTGAGGAGATGAGAACTTTCCTATCGCCCCTTCTTGATGAACTCGAAGAGAATATTAAAGAGGAGATGAGTTTCAGCGAAGAGGAGATCAACGGGTTCAAGCAGGAAGTCAAAGAGGAAACGAAGCTTGCTTCAGAGGCACGAATAGCCTTTGAAAAGGCCAGGGATGCATCTGAGAAGGCCGAAGATAAGAAGATTGAGCCTGAAGAACTGAAGGCTCTGGAAGAAGCCTACAGCAAGGCCTGGAGAGCTTTCCGCCTTGAGGAGCATAAGCTTGAAGAAGCACAGGATGAACTCGAAAGTGAACAGATAGACAAAGAGATATTCAAGAGGGAACTGAAGCGAATACATGTAGAGCGGCATTTTATTAAAGAAGTATAGACTCTATGGAGATATTCCCACGCAGGAAGATAGAGGCACGGCTGGGAGTGACATTCCTGGCCTGTCTTTTATTCAGCCTTCCTTTCATGCTTTCCCGAAAAGGTCTGATAGTCGTCCCGGTGATCTTCATCATCGGCGCGGTTTACTACCTTGCCATATACTATCCGAAGTACAAAAAAAGGAAAAGGATATCTGAGAACCCTCTCAGCAGTGAGGACAGGGCAATCCTTTCAGAATATGTGACTTTCTATAAAACGATGTCCGGTGATAAAAAGCGGACCTACGAGGCCGATATAGCAATATTCCTGGCGGAACATACGATAAGCGGTGTGGACGACGTGGAGATAACCAGGAAAGTAGAACTGCTTGTTGCCGCAACGGCCGTTCGTCTGGTCTTTGGAAGGCCGGAGTGGGAGTACAGAGATTTCGGTGAAATTCTTGTATATCCCGGTGGTTTTAGAACCGATGGTTCGTATTCCACCGATCTGCAAGGCAGCGATTCAGCGGCAGCGGGACTTGTCCATTCATCGGGGAACGTAATTCTATCTCTTCCACATCTCCTTCGTGGATTTCAGCACGATAACGACGGGTACAATGTTGGGTATCACGAATTCGCACACGTGCTTGACGGATACCGTCCCGATGGCGTTCCCGATGAGCTTGCACTGGGAGCTTATCGACCCTGGATTGAAGTCATGCACAGGGAGTTCGAGAAAGTTAACAAGGGGAAGTCCATGCTTCGTCAATACGCTGGAACAAATCCAGCCGAATTCTTCGCCTGTTCTGTCGAAGCGTTTTTTGAAAAACCCGAAATGATGAAGCAGAAAGCTCCCGAACTTTACAAGCAATTATCGGATTTTTTTAACCAGAATCCCTGATATTCATTAATAGGCCCTATACATGATTGTTCCGAATGTAAAACACAGGTCTTGTCTGAATCTCTTTACCGGTTAATATTGTGAACAATAGTACCGATAGGAGAACATGAAGATACTGATTGCGGACGACGACCCGATAAGCCGAAAAATTCTATCGAAGGTTGTCACTGATATTGGCTACGAGCCTGTTACAGTCAGCAACGGGCAAGAGGCTCTGGATAGAGTTAAACGGAAGGAATTTTCAGTTATTCTCCTTGACTGGATGATGCCCGGCATGGACGGTATTGAGGTCTGCAGGGAAATTCGAAAACTTGATGCTGAACATGTTTGCTACATTATTATCAACAGCGCAAGGGAAGGATCGAATGACATCAGCAGGGCTCTCAGGGCTGGCGCGAATGATTATATCTCGAAGAAAACGAACTCGACCGAACTCAAGGCCAGAATAGGTGTAGCTGTAAGAACCGCGCAGCTTGAGAAAAAGCTGATCGATCTCAATAATCAGCTTAAGTATCTTGTCAGAACAGACAGCCTTACCGGACTGCTGAACCATGCGGCCATTCTCAAGGAGCTCAGCATGGAACTTGACAGGGGAAAGAGAGATGTCACTTCAACAAGCATACTGATGCTGGACCTCGACCGATTCAAGGCGGTGAATGATACCTACGGCCACCAGGTCGGTGACAAGGTTATCAGAGCTTTTTCCAGACTTCTCAGTCAGAGCTGCAGATCGTTCGACAGGATTGGCCGCTACGGAGGAGAGGAATTCCTCATTGTTCTTCCAAGAACACAGAGGGAGGAATCCATCTCTATAGGCGACCGTATCAGGACGAGGATTGCAACTCTTCAGATAGACAAAGAGATAGAGAATCTAAGGGTTACCTGCAGTATTGGATGCTGCACCGCGGAGAAATCCGAAAAGCATTCATCCTCAATGGTTGCAGCGGCTGATTCAGCTCTTTTCCGCGCGAAGAAAGCTGGAAGAAATAGGGTTGTACCTTGCAAGTAACACACTGATGGTTTTTATCCCTTTTTACCGGATGAACCCGGAACAGTTATTGGAATGCCCTCTTTGCACAGGGGACATTCATCACTGTCCCAGCTGACTGCCTCCACGCTCAAAAGTGCTCTGTATGGAATATCAAGTTGCAGCTTCCCCGCGGTTCTATCAACGATAAGACCCACCTGCAGGACTTCTGCTCCGGCTGTATTCAAGGCATCAATAGATTCAACGATGCTGCCGCCTGTGGTGCATATGTCTTCCACAAGAAGAATCCTGCTGCCTTTAACAATATCCATGAACCCCGATCTTATAGACATCTTCGCTTCGACGTCCCTCTGAAGAAAGGCAAACCTTCTTCCCATATGAAGAGCGGTTGCGAATCCAAAGACTACAGCTCCGTATGCGGGGGCGCATACAAGATCGATATCTTCTCTGATATCATCCATCTTCGCAGCCATCATCCTGCCCAGTTCGTCCACGAATTGCGGTTCCTGAACGATTCGGATTTTTTCGAAGTACTGTTTTCCATGGCGGCCAGATGTATATCTGAAATGCCCTTCAAGCAGGGCATCACATGATTTAAGTATCTCGATTACTCTTTTCTCACTCACTTTTCCTCCAGATTCTTAAAGTGCTATCTTACCTGCCGTTAATCAGATTATCAGTGTTTACAAGTAGCGTAAATCGGGAATCAACGGGAGAAATTGAACGGGTATGTTACGGGAAGAGGTCCTTCATCTGCGTCAACAGCCCCGAACCTCCATGTTCCCACTGTTGAGGCTAACTCAAGGTCGAAAGCAGGATTAAAAGTTGTTGAATCAAGGATGGAAACGTCGGATATTCTGCCACTTGGCTCGATTATCATTTCGATCAGAACTGTTCCTGAAAGCAGAGGGTCGGATCTAAGATGCTTGGTGTAGAGAAAGACTACTGCACTTTCCTTGGACATCAGCACTTCCCTCACCTCGCCGGAGGTCCTGGAACTGTAAGAGGAGCCGGGGTCCGTTTGAAGTACGTTTTCGGTATTCAGGTTCACATCTGAAAAGACCATTCTTGCCTGGCTTTCGGACAAAGTCTCGATGGTGCTTCCGGTATTCTGAAACCTGGTGGGATCCCTGATCAGTTCGTGAGTTGATCCTGCTTCTTCGTTGTCTCCCGTATCAGAAGAAAGCGGACCGATGTTTCCCAGTGCGGTCATCTGTTCGCCTCCGTGAAGAATGGCATTAAGCTGTTCGATGGTCATGGCTCCCGAGTTCAGCGAACCTATGTTGATCGATGTATCCGGTGAGATGATATCGGAGTTAAGGTTCGTTCCGGATTCTGCGGTCGTCTCATGAGATGATTCAGTCTGCGGACCGATTACACCCGTTGATGCTGAATCGAGAAGGGCGATTTCAGTGGACGATGAAGCAGGTGTCATTTGATAAATCATTGTGTGAAGCTGTCCGGGAAGTGTGACACAGGACTGGACATCGGTTTCGTATCCTTCCGCCATAATAGCGAAAGTGTACGTCCGGCCGCTCAGAAGATTGTCCTGAATGTAGGGGGCTGAACCCACGTAATTACCATTCATGAAGATAAGAGCACCAGCAGGTTCCCCCTGCACCAGTACGGTGGCCATGTTTTCCTGCCTGACATTATCGAGTAGTCTTCTAAGCTGAGGGTTTTCCCAGGGTCCAAGATCGTAGTATGGGTCAAGCTGCAACAGGTTGTAGAATGAAGATTCGGCTTTGCCGGGTTCACCTATACCAAAATAGGCAGCTCCCAGTCTGTGGTAGGCCCTTATTTCCTCATCCAGTGTGATGTTTCCGCCCGCAAGAAGAGCTTCCAGCGCGGTTATGCTTCCGTTCATATCCCCCCTGAGATACAGCTCAATTGCCTCATCCACTGTTGAGACCTGACTGATAAGGGATATTAACAAACACAATAGTACATTAATCACTAAATCCTCCTTCATAAAAAATGAAGCAGAAAGAAGCAATCGTCAACCGATATCTTGCAAGCTTGACGAAGTGCCTTTCAGGAACAATTTTTCCCATATGGTGTTAATACCATATGAATCGGAGGTACATTCCAATGAACCATGAAAACAGAAGTTCAAAACCAGTAAATAAACATATACACGTATTCGTTGTATCTGCCGCTATTACGGCTATTATCGTATCGGGATGCTGGAATCCGTTTTCTCCTAATACGGGAGGCGATCCTCCTCCACCCCAGTACCACAATCCAGTTGACAGCGCTTACAAAGCTCTCGAAAATCTTAAGTACGCATATGTCAGCCGTGATATTGGGCATTACCTTAATTGCTTCAGGGACGATTTCGAGTTTCATCTGCTGGAAATCGACTGGCAAGATTACAACGGTGACGACATAATCGATACGTACTGGGGCCTGGATCAGGAGGAGGAGTTTCATATAAACATGTTCAATAGCACAAATGTAACTTCTATTGATCTTGTTCTTGAGGGAAATCAGCAGAGCCAATGGACGGGCGATCCAACAGGCCAGTCATATCAACTGCAGCGTACTTTCACCCTGAAAGTATATACTGTAGAGGGTGGTTACCTGGCATCGGGTTCCACACTATTTATTTGCCGCCCGGATACGAACACAGGCGAATGGTACATCTGGCAGTGGTGGGACATGTCAGATACATAAACACAAAACTGATAATATCCTGCAGTGAGTCTTAATCTAATACTGCTCTGTCTTGCACTGACTGCATCTGGTACATCTCGGTACGATGCCGGGGCGTGGTGGGTGTTCTTCAACAGCAGAGGCCCCGATATCGAAAGCAGGCTTTGGGCTGAAACTCTCGAACTGCAGAATTCCCCATCTTACGAAAGACGGATTTCCGTTGGTTTGTTCGAAGCGGACGAACTGGACCTTGAGCCATGGTGCGGTTATGTGGAGCAGGTAGCTGCTGCAGCGGTATGCAGAAGTATCAGGACAGAGTCAAAATACCTTAATGCCGTAAGTATTAACGCAGAATACGGCAGCCTTGAAGAAATTCTCGCGCTGCCTTTCGTTGACCACGTGCATCCGGTATCCTCCAGTACTTTCCGAATGCCTGAATTTCATGAGTATACAGGTAATTCCTCGGGAGTGACCGCATTCCAGCTCGAGCAGATCAAACTTGATGAACTTCACAGGCGCGGCTGGACCGGGGAGGGGGTCGTTGTAGGTATTCTGGATTCAGGCTTCAACCTGGTGCACGCTGTTTTTCGAGATATCGACGTTATTCAGATGTACGATTTTGTAAACGATGACCCTGATCCGTCACAGCAACCCGATGATTATCCCGGTCAGTCGGATCATGGAACCGCGGTTCTGTCTATACTCGGAGGGTACGTTGAAGATGCCTTCTGTGGCGGTGTTCCCAATGCTTCATTTATACTGGCTAAAACAGAGGATATAAGCGATGAATACCAGGCGGAAGAAGATTACTGGGTTCAGGGGCTTGAATGGATTGAACTTGGAGGCGGTGAGCTTGTAAACAGCTCCCTTGCCTATATTGATTGGTACACTTACTCCGATCTTGACGGAAATACAGCAGTTACCACAATAGCCGCGGACGCTGCGGCTTCAAGGGGGATGGTGGTTTTCAATGCTATCGGTAATTCGGGTCCCGAGCCGGGCTCCCTTCTTGCTCCGTCAGACGGAGACTCGGTTTTCGCGGTGGGAGCCGTTGATTCATACGGAAATGTTACGCAGTTCTCATCAAGAGGACCTACGTACGATGGGCGGATAAAGCCGGATGCGTGTGCCCTGGGGCAGGATGTCAGCCTTGCATGCGCGGGTACTTCCACGTATTCCCAGGGGAATGGTACATCATTTTCGGTTCCCCTGGTGTCCTCCGCAGCCGGGGCTTTGTGCGGCGCGCATCCTGAATGGTCAATGATTGAGATTATGGAAATTCTTCGATTGACTTCGTCTCAGAACGAGTCTCCGGATAACAGCGCAGGATACGGTACAATTAATGCATATGCAGCATTGAAATATCATTCGGTAACCGGATCAGTCAGATCAAGCTGCTCCGGTGAGTACTTGCAGGGCTATCCGCTGGCGCTGGCAATGAGTGATTCCATATACCTGATCGAGACGAATCAATCAGGATGGTTCGCCTTCTGTCCCGGGGAGCTTGGCGCATATTCTATTAACGATGCTGGAGGCGACGGCTCCGTTATCCCTGTGACCGGAACCCTTGGAGCTGAAGGTGTGGAAGTCGATGTATATATTGATCAGGCGCCCGGCAGGGTTGCTCCCTCTGCTTATCCAAACCCTTCAACCGAAGGAATTTACGTTGGATTTGATATTATAACTGGTCCGGTGGACGCTGAACTGACCATATTCGATCTTACGGGGCAGATGGTTTACAAATCAATAAGAAGGGGTATAGGTCCAGGTTCGTTCAGAGCTCCGCTTCCCGGAGAGGCATTCTACTGGAATGGAATATGCGATGATGGCAGTTTCGCTTCGTCTGGCATATATATTGTCACTCTGAGAACAGGTGATACAATATATTTAATTAAATGTTCTCTTGTTAGATAATTCAAGTATCGTGAGATAAATAGATAATAATAAGGAGGTAACTTATGAAAATGCTGGCTTTGCTGGTGCTTGTGATCTGTACGGTCGCCTTTGCTCAGCCACAAACATTCAGATCCATGTCTACAGAAGGTATGATCCTTGATGACCTGGATCAGTGGTTCTCAGGCATGCTGTTTCTGCAGCCGGTGCCTGACAGACTCCTGGAAATTGAAGGTATCAGAGTTTATTCAGGGCTTTCCAACCTTTCAACAGGTACCGATATGGTCTTTGAAGAAACTGACAGCACCCGTGGCGGCTTTCTTCTTGGCGGAAGTTACGCACCGGAAGGTTCATCCTTCGGACTGGGAATTCTTACGGAATTCATGAAAGACAGATTTTATGAAGAAGTATCTTTACCGGGTCCCGGAGGTTCACCGTACCTCACCGGGATGGGCTCCATTGAGGGAACCTGGTCGGAATATATCGATACAAACGGTGACGGAACCCTTGACTCAAGGCATACCGTTCATGAGACAGCCGAAGCAAGAACCGATTCATCACTTACGTCAGCAGGTGTCTACGGAGCATATGCCGTGAATGAATCATTCAGACTGGGCCTTGGTGTGTCCTATTTGAGCATAAGCACCGAAATGCTGGATGAAGATGATAACAGATCCATAGCGGTCACCGATTCTAACCTTGTGACCGGCGCTGAGACCTATACCATGAATTCCATCGGAGAAGGGCTTTTCAAGGATGACAGAAAAGGCCTGGGGATATCCGCGTCGGGTACAGGCGCAGCAACGGACGTGATGGATATCGGGGGGATGTTCATGTTTACATCCCTTTCATCGGATGTATCCGATGAGGTTGTCATATCCGGAACAGAAAATTTCCTTCCCGGACAGAGCGGCGTATACGATTACGCAACATGGAGCGGGTCGGAGAATTACTCTGTCTCACCCGGAGGAAACAGATTCGGCGGCGGATTGAATATGGATCTCAGGCTTGACGAGAACTGGACCCTTGAAGCTTCAGGAGGATATTACACTGCAAGCCTGAACGGAAGTTCCGATCAGTATTCGATCAGTATGGATTCATCTTACATCGTAACGATTGGATCTTTCATCGATTCCACTATTATCGATATGAATGGTTCCGGCGGAACCGAGATCGATATCAGCGATGATCTTTTTGCTGCTGGAGCCAAACTGACATTTGATCCTTCGAAGAGATTAACTGTCAGCATGGGTATGGGATTCAGGATGTACGATAACAGCAATACGGTCTTGAACGAATCCAGTAATAGTGTTATTGAGACACACTCCGACGGAGACGATGAGTTCGCCGATCCGGATGATTATACTTCTACTTCAACATGGACACAGACAGAGGAAATCATTTCGACAGGTAATACCAAGAGGATATCCATTCCTGTTGGACTGGAATTCGAAGTGTTGCCAAAAGTCTATGCAAGGCTGGGAGCAAGCCCGGCATTCGTGTGGAATACGGAAAACGAAACTACATCGCTTATTGAAGCTTCGCCTGTTGTCATTCATACTGTATTCGGTGATGGTACCGAACAGCAGTACGTTGAAAGTCCGTTTGACACAGTGGATGGTACTCTCGTAGAAACTGTCGAAAAATACACGGATGTACCCTACTCCTATGGAGTTGGATACATGCCTAACGAATACATACAGATCGATTTGATGGGTCTTGGAGACAACTTTGATCAATGGCGTCTCTCAGCGACTCTGTCATTTTAGCAGATTGAAGAGGGATATACAATGAAAATGATAACAGCGTGTATTATTGCTTTGTTCCTTTTGGGTTGCGCTGAGGACAACCCCTTCAAAGCCAATCCTGAAGTACAGTGGGAAGGCGGAAACGATCATCCCCACATAGATCTGGCTGGAACGGAGAGCGGCGGATTCGGCAATTATCAGTTCAACGACCTTGATCCTGAAACCGATGGAATTCAGGACGCGGTGATGCTGAGCTTTGATAAAGTTATTGATCCTTTAACTGTTACGGCTGCCTCATTCGAAATGGTTGAGACGAGTCCGGGTACAGGTTCCGTTCAGTTCGAAAGCGTCAACTATTATCCGGAAAGCGGAACAGCTATGCTTGCTGGAACGTTCTCAGATGATACAGCGTACCTTCTTACGGTTGCCGCCGGGACTATCCTGGATATCACTGGAAACGAGCTGGACCCCAATCACAATGCTCTATACGATGGCTCGCCCTGGGATAACAGACTGATAACGTTCTTCACCGGGACTGCAGAGACACGTGATATTACACCTCCCGGCATTGAGAATCATTATCCCATGGTAGGAAATATAGACAATCTCATGGACCAGCCGAGGATCTTCTTCTTTAATGGACCTATGGATGTATCTCAGCTTACGTTGAGCAATTTTTCCTTAGTGAAAACCTCCGATTCCTCCGCGGTAGATCTGCAGATAATTTACGTATCGCCGACTGGGTTTATTACTCAACCAACGGACAGCCTGTCCTATGGAACCAGATATACCGTAAGGCTCACTGCCCAGATAGCTGATTCCGCTGGAAACTACCTTGATACGAACGGTGACGGATACGTCTGGCCAAATGAGCCGGATTTCGTATGGGATTTCCAGATCATTGATGATTCAAATACTCATAGTGCACCACCGGCAATAGATCAGGCAACTCTGACGCCCGATAATAATTGCGTGCGTATCGAGTTTGAACAAAGTCTGACCGGAGATTACGTGGTAATGGATCCTGCGACGTTCATAGCGGCCAACATTCAGGTAATCGATAACAAAGGTTCGATTCCCATAAACTTCGAAACAAGCGTAGATCCATCGGTAGCTAACTGTCTGCTTCAGCGTAAAACAGAAGGAACTGTTAATCTGTACGTATCATGCAGAGTTGCTGACCAGTATGGAAACATGCTTGATGGTAATAATGATGGACTTGGCGGTAATCCCGATGAGGATGACTGGTCAGGAACCCTATAGGGTCGCATGGTTTTACGTTCAATAGCAATACTGGCTCTGATAGGTGTGCTGTGGCTGCTGGGTATCATAGACCTTGAAACCCTTCCCTGGCACTCGAATGAATTCCAGATATGCGGAGTCACTGTGTTGTTGTATCTATTCTGGAGCGCATCTGAATCGAAGTACAGGGGAGGCTCTGCAAGCCTCCCCTACACTGTCTTCTATGCCGTTCTTCTGGTCAGTGCAGTGGATAGTTTTCTTCTGGAGCTTACCTCCTACGGTTCTCCCTGGATTCTCCGCTGGGCAGGAGTTGCTCTGTTCACTTCCGGATCGCTCACCCGTCTGGCGGCTTACCGGAACAGATCTGTGAAATGTTTACGGCTGGGAAGGTATCTTCAACTTGCAGGCCTGCCTGTTGCCCTCGGCAGTATCGCCGGATCAGTTGTAGCTCTCACTGCTGGTATTCCCGGTTCTATCCATGAAGAGCTGGACAGGCCGGAAGAAGAAGGCGGCGTATGAAAGTCCTTCTTCAGCGTGTCTCCAGAGCATCCGTATTGTCAGAAGGCAGGATTGTGGGTGAAATAGGACCTGGACTGCTTGCTCTTACAGGTTTCGGAAAATCGGATACTGAAGAAGATCTTGAATGGATGTCGAAGAAGATAACCGGTATTAGAATATTTCCTGATTCGAACAACAGTATGAATCTATCTGTAAATGATATCAACGGTGATATACTAATCGTAAGCCAGTTTACACTGCATGCAGATTCAAAAAAGGGGAAACGACCCAGCTTCATGAATGCCGCTCTGCCTGAGAGGGCTGAGCTTCTCTACAACCTCTTTATCGAGATCGTATCCCACTCGGGGCTTATGGTTAAGTCGGGAGTATTCGGAGCAATGATGGAAGTCAGCCTGGTAAATAACGGACCTGTAACCATCATGATAGACTCCCCTTCCGAAAGGATTTAATAGAAATGTGGTGGTATCCCGCTGAAACTCCCCTCGTGCTTGCCAGCAAATCCCCAAGGAGGAGGATCATCCTTGAGATGACAGGCATACCTTTTATTCAGATTCCGGGAACCGTAAACGAAACGCGGATGGAAGGATCACCGGATGCTGTTGTCCGGTACTGGGCAAGAAAAAAAGCGGAAAATATAATCGGTTCGAACAGCGGCGAACCCGTTCTGGGAGCGGATACTTTGGTTGCTCTGGGAGGTGAACTCCTTGGAAAACCACATGATGAAGAACAGGCCGCGGATATGCTTGGAAGGCTTTCGGGAGCATGGCATTCGGTGTTTGGCGGAATTTGTGTCCTCTGGCCGGAAAAAGGTATTGATATGCGGTTTACTGAGGAAACGAAGGTTAAGTTCAGAAACCTCAGTCCCGATGAAATAAAAGCATACGTTTCTACCGGAGAACCGCTTGATAAAGCGGGAGCTTACGGAATACAGGGATATGGGAGTTTACTTGTAGAGCGAATTGAAGGATGCTACTTCAATGTAATGGGTTTGCCTGTTTCCAGGTTTATACACGAATTCAGGGACAGAGTTCTGAGTGGGGAATGATATGTCTCTGATAGCCTATTGCGGATTGGATTGTTCGAGGTGTCCAGCGCATATGGCAACTCTTAGCGGCTATGAGTATTCCAAAGGAAAAATCGCGCAGGAATGGTCGAAAATATACGAAAAGGATATCGATCCTGAAAATATTAAATGCATGGGCTGCAAATTAAAGGAAGGTATCCACTTTTCACACTGTTACAAGTGTTCCATTCGTCTCTGTGCGGAGGAGCGGAATATCGATACATGTGCTGACTGCGAGGAATTTGCCTGTGTTGATCTGAAAGATTTCTTCGAACTGGTTCCCGACGCCAGGCAAAACCTTGAGAAGCTGGAACAGCAGGTGCCGCGTCAGAAGACACCTTCGGAATGACGCAAGTTGACAGTTTTTACAATATTGTCTATCAATTAACCAGTAAGAATCATCAGCAGCTATGGTTATTCATTTCCGTACTGCCGGTCTCTTTTATGGGTTAGTGTATTAGCGGAGAGATGTCCGAGCTGGCCGAAGGAGCACGGTTGGAAACCGTGTAGAGCGTGTATTCGTTCTCGAGGGTTCGAATCCCTCTCTCTCCGCCACCCTGGCTGGTATAGCGGTCAAACTGGTATTTAGGGATCGCCAGGGTTGCTGAAATTTTATAAATACTTGTGATGCCAGCAAGCTCAGCATTTATCAGGGAGGAAATATGTCCGATACATTTACAGGTGAAACCTACAATACCTTGTGTAACGATGCCGAAGGATATTTAGCAAACGAGTCTCCAGAGCAGGCCAGAGAATTACTTCAGAAGGCGATATCTCTCATTGGAACCAGACCTAGAGGTAGAAGCCTGCTTGCGGACACATGCATGAGTATGGAACTATGGGTTGAGGCAAGATCTCAGCTCGAAATACTTATTACACTTGATGAGGGAAACGCTGACAACAATTTCAGACTTGCTCAGGTTCTTGAAGAACTGGGAGAATACCAGCTGGCCCTGGACAATTTCAGTGTAGTTCTTGATAATGATTCTGATCATCACGGCGCGAAGGTAGCTATTAAAAGAATTGAAACCAGAACGAAGGACTCCGGAGTCAACCTGGCGGATATTTTCAGTTCTCCCAATAGTGTACAGCCTGAGGGAACCGAAGTCGCTGCCGATGGAAAAGGAAATATCAACGAGGGCATGCAGATATTTCCTGACGCTCCATCGGACAATATTTTTGCGGATTCTGAAGACAATGAAGAAACCAGTGTAGATAAACTCCTGAAAAATATCGGAATTTCCGATAATTCAACGGAGGAAGAAGAAAACGACGTTTCAGAACTTCTTGAGAATATTGGTGTCTCCACTTCTCAGGCCCTGCAGTCTGCCTTTGCTGATGGGGACGGATCCGAAAGGAAAGATACTCCTGAACTTCAGGAAGAGCAGGAAGATTCCGATGAAAAGAAAGAAGAAGTGAAGAAAGCTGTACGAAGCCTTGATGAAATATTTGGAGAATCGGCTGGCGACGAAGAGGAAACAGCGGTCGAACCTGAGCCTGAAGCCGAAGAACCTGAGGTAGAGGAAGCTGAAGAGACTGTGGCTGAGGAAGAACCTGAGCCTGAAGCCGAAGAGCCTTCCAGGGAAGAAGAACCTGAACCAGAAACTGAGGAAGAAGACGAATCCTCACAATTTGCTCCGGGTAAGAAAGATACTGACGAATCTTCGGGAATTGACTTCAAATCCAGCAAGACGCTTGAGGCGATTTTCAACGCCCCTGAGCCTGAAGCCGAGGAACCTGAGGTAGAGGAAGCTGAAGAGACCGTGGCTGAGGAAGAACCTGAGCCTGAAGCCGAGGAACCTGAGAAAGAGGAAACCCGTGAGGAAAGCGTTGGAGTGCCGACAGCCATCATGAAACAGGAGGCGGATTTCCGTATTGATCCATGGTCCGCTGAATCAGGGCTTATTACCATTCATATGACTTCTGGAACTGTGAATGTAAGGAAATCCATGCTTTCCATCTACGAGAAACCATTGAGAATAGAATCACAGGAAGATGGAACCGTTGAACTTTCGGGAGAGGGAACCTTCCTGTTGAACTGTGGTCCTGAAGAACCCCTTATAATTGAAGTGAAAGAGAACATGGTTATCCGAAAAGAAGCAGTTATTCTCCACACCGGGACTATCAATGCTGAGCTGCTGGATATTACCCATAATGATTCTATTTACGTAATCAAAGAAAAAACCCTTGAAAAGGCTATATTCATTGCCGATCATCCAGTTCGAATCATTCTCCTGGGGGGCAATAACCGTATCTTTTACGTCAGAACGTCATCCATTATGGCAGCCGATCCTGAAATACTGCTTTCCCATGATGGAACTCCCGAGGGTTATACTGAAGTAACCGGCCTTGGAAAGGTTTACCTCATCGAGTGAGGTTTGTAAGCACAGCGAAGGACTGGTTGTTTTCAGGGAATATTGATCAGGATTTATTGTGGGGATGTAGCTCAGTTGGAAGAGCGCTGCCTTCGCAAGGCAGAGGTCGGCGGTTCGATCCCGCTCATCTCCACCA
>JAIORS010000138.1 GCA_021108005.1 Candidatus Aegiribacteria sp. | reverse complement strand
TAGACTCACTCCTGCCTTTTTTTCTAACTTACTCACTCCTCAGTGCATCCACAGTGTTCATCCTGGCAGCCTTATTTGCAGGATACGCTCCAGCGATCATACCCACGATGACCGATACGGCAAATCCAATAATGATCAGCTCGACAGGAAATGCGTAAGGTAACGCCATTAAACTCTGTGCACCATATGCACCCAGCACACCCAATCCTATACCCAGCAATCCACCAATCACACTCAAAACCACTGATTCGATAATAAACAGCAACAGGACATTGATATTGGTGAAACCCAGAGATTTCAGTATCCCGATCTCACGGGTGCGCTCAGTTACTGATACCAGCATGATATTCATGATACCGATTGAGCCCACGATCAATGCTATCAGTGCAACAGACGTGAGCAATGCAGTCAAAGCTGCAGCCATTTGGTCTGTTTGCTCAAGGATCTCAGCCTGGTTGAAGATTGAATAGGGTTTGGCATCATCATCATCCATGTCCCTTGATGGTACTCCGAAATGGCGGCCAAGTTTTTGATCCAGGTCATCAGAAGTCGCCTCTATTGTATCCATACTGGATGCCATTGCAAAGAAACTGCCATAATCATCTTCTCCATGTATCTCATTCCAGGTCGAAATCGGGATGAATATGCGTTCATCCAGGACAATATTGTTTATGACCAAGGTGGTCTTAGAGCTCTCCAGTATTCCCTTTACTTTAAATCTTTGAGTTATTTCACTCCCGTCATCCTTTTTAAAAGTAATATCAATGGAATTCTGGGTGAAAACCTTGCCGTCAAATTTTTTATAAGCTACATCATTTCCTATAACTGCAACATATTTATCATGGTCATTGAGGAAACTTCCATCTTCCAGCTTGATATTGGCAACCGTTTCATATTCTTCTGATACTCCTCCGACGATCAAGTGTCTGGAGGTAGATAGATGGTTTACTTTCTGGAGCGATTGTTTGATAGGTGAAACAGTGACAATACCCGGTGTATTCTCGACAAGTTCCAGTTCATTATCATGGAATATATCCGGTTCCAGATGGTTTATGATAATGAAATTTGAACCAATGGACCCGAGCTCTTCATCGAAATATTGCTGGAAACTGGCACCCAGGGATACATTAGCGATCACTGCAGCCACACCGATTACAATCCCAAGGGTAGTGAGGATAGACCTCATCTTGGCACTTCTTATGCTTCCCGCAGCGATACGCAGGGACTGTACAAAGT
>JAIORS010000137.1 GCA_021108005.1 Candidatus Aegiribacteria sp. | reverse complement strand
AGTATTCATTGAAATTCGCAATCTGCATCTCGAAGCTTTGAATTGACATGACCTGGTAATTCTAGGTTTTGTCCTGTCAGATGAGAAAGCCGAGCAATAGGAAAGTTGATGAAGTCTGGTCGTGGTTCGTCAATGCGAAGCAAGTCGGGGGTTCTCTTTTTACACTTGCTCTAATCTGCGGTTATTAGCATAATCGCTGTTCTATGTTCTATGTTTTATTGTCTATTTGTGCGCCGAGAAAACAGGTAATCTATGTTCGCGATAATTCCCGGAAGCTGGAAATGTGACCTGCCGGATAACGTTGACGTATTCAGGCGGAGCGCTGACACCAGCGCGAACCATGAAAAGGTTCGGTCGGTTCTCATGGATGGGGAACACCTGTTCCTTATTGGAACGGAAGGCGTATCTTCTGAGAACAGGTACGTTGTAGTCACGGATCATATCTCACTTTTCGGGAGCAGTCCTCTTGTGGGTCCGAACAGGGATGACCTGGGGACCAGATTTCCCTCGCTCATGGGAATGTATATCACACCTGAGGGTGACTGGGATCTGGGTGTCGCGGGGAGAGTTCCCGACTGGAAGCTGGCCACTCCTGCGGAACTGGAACTGCTCGGTACAGAGGCTCTTGTGTCAGAAGGAATAGACGAAGCAGAAATTGCGGGACACGCAGGAGCAAAAGTCGTACTTCTGGTTCGATGCCATGGCTGGGAATCAATAAATGCTCAGTCACCACCGGCCCGGGAAGTGGCCACTGCTGCTGTAGATCTGTATAACCTGAAATTCACCGAGGGAGGTGAGGAGCGATGAACTACAAGGATACAATACAATTGCCTGAAACCGGCTTCTCCATGAAAGGCAATCTTATTAAGAAGGAGCCTGAAGAGCTTGAAAAATGGAACAGGGAGGACCTGTACGATAGAATAAGGCAGGCAAGAAAAGGATCTCCTGAGTTCATTCTCCATGACGGGCCTCCCTATGCCAACGGACACGTTCACCTGGGGACCGCACTTAACAAGATACTGAAGGATTTCATAGTCAAATCACACACCATGATGGGATACGATTCCCCATTTGTTCCCGGATGGGACTGCCACGGTATGCCCATAGAACACAAGGTAATGGAGAATCAGGATGAAGGCGGAAAACATCTATCCAGAGCCTCCATAAGAAAAAAGTGTCGGGAATACGCTGCGGAATTCGTTAGCGTTCAGCGGGAAGAATTTAAAAGACTGGGCATATTCGGAGCCTGGGACAGGCCATATCTGACGATGAGCAGAGATTACGAATCCGGAATTATAAAAGCGTTTGGCGACCTTGTGAAAGGCGGCTACGTATATCAGGGACTGAGGCCCATTCACTGGTGCATGAAATGCGGTACCGCACTGGCCGAAGCAGAAGTTGAGTACGCAGACCATACTTCCCCTTCAGTATATGTTGCATTCCAGCAGGAGAATCCCGAGGAATGGAAAACCCGTGGTATTCCGGAGGGCACGGAAACGGTCATCTGGACAACAACACCATGGACCCTTCCTGCCAATCTCGCTGTTGCTCTGCACCCGTCCGCGAGGTACGTGATAATAGAATCCGGCGACAGGCGATTTCTCGTGGCGGAGAAAAGGGCGGAAGCTTTCATGAAGGATGCCGAAATCCCTGGAAATGTGCTGCCAGAACCGGTTTTCAACGGCAATGAGCTGGAGGGTCTTCTCATGAAGCATCCCCTTTTCGGGGACAGAACTTCGATGATGATAGTGGCCGAACATGTTACTATGGAAGATGGTACAGGATGTGTTCATACGGCACCGGGGCATGGCGCGGAGGATTTTATCGTAGGTCTTAAATACGGTCTGGAGATATTCAGTCCGGTGACTGAAAACGGAACCTTCTCCGATGCAGCAGGAAAGTACTCGGGTATGTACGTGTTCAAAGCCAATTCCGAGATAATTGACGATCTGTTGAGTTCGGGGCATCTCCTGGCTGACAGGAAAGTGAAGCACAGTTACCCGCACTGCTGGAGGTGCAAGAAACCGCTGATATTCAGAGCCACAAGGCAGTTCTTCCTCAGCCTTTCTCATAATGACCTGAAAAAGCGTGTCCTTGAGCGGGTTGATGAGATAAAGTGGCATCCCGGATGGGGTTACGAGCGGATGAGGAATATGATGGAAGTCCGCCCGGACTGGTGTCTTTCAAGACAGAGGTCGTGGGGTGTGGCACTTCCCGTTTTTACCTGTCCTGATTGTCTTGAACCAGTCCTTGATCACGAGGTCATACATGCGGTTTCCCGGAAGGTTGCCGAGAAGGGATCGGATGTCTGGTTCGAAATGAACCCGGCGGAACTCTTTGCCCTTGCCGGTAAGAAAGCTGTCTGTCCCTCTTGCGGAAGCGATAATTTGCAGAGGGTGGACGATATACTGGATGTATGGTTCGACAGTTCTCTGAGCCACTTCAATGTGCTCCATTCAAAACATGAGCTTTCGCGGCCCGCTGCCGTATACCTTGAGGCAACCGACCAGCATCGTGGATGGTTCGGAGTAAGCCTGATAACCAGTGAAGCCCTCGGAATGAGCAGACCGGCGGATAACATAATAACACACGGTCTTATTCAGGATAAGAACGGCAGGAAGATGTCGAAATCCCTTGGTAATGTAATGTCACCTCTTAAGATAACAGACCGCCAGGGAGCCGATATACTCAGGCTCTGGTTTGCAGGCGTGGATTATACGGCGGATTTCAGGGCGGACATGTCTCAGCTTGATGACGCCAGGGAGGCATACAGAAAACTTCGAAATACACTCAGATTCATACTTGGAAACCTCGGAGATTTCAACGAAGTGTGCCTTGAGCCTTCAAAACTTCGGGGTTTCGACAGGTACATCTATCTGAGATTCAGGAAACTCTGCAGGTTCTGTATCGAGGAATACCGGAAATTTCAGTTTCACAGGGTGTACCGTGAGCTCAGGAACTTCGCGGTGATAAGTCTGTCCGGACAGTACCTCGATATGAGGAAGGACAGGCTGTACTGCGGGAACCCCGATTCCGAATCCAGCAGAATGACCAGACAGGTTATGGCATACATGCTGAAGAACATGATGAAGCTTCTTGCTCCTCTTATTCCCTTTACCGCCGAAGAAGCATGGATGGAGCTTCCCGATTGTCTTAAGGAAGAAACTGACAGTGTTCACCTCTCCCTGTATCCCGATGCGGACATACTGAGTGATACGGAAAAGGATATCGGAGAACTTGATTGCTGGGAACCGTATCTTGAAATAAGGAAAATGGCACTGAAGGAACTTGAGGAAAAACGGGCGGCGGGAGAGATAGGCGGCGGACTGGACGCCACGGTTGAGCTTACGGTCCCTGAGAACATGGTTGCGTCGGCGAATGGTGAGGACTGGTCAGATTTCCTGATTGTATCTCAGGCCAATGTGAAGGCCGGAGATGAGATATCCGTTTCCGTCAAGAAGGCGGAGGGTTCGAAATGCAACAGGTGCTGGAGGATATTGCCGGAAGTCGGAACATGTATACCGGACGATGTCTGCGCCAGATGTGCAGATATCCTTGATGGAGTGTACACTGATGACTGAGAAGAAAACCAGGTTATGCGGATATCTCACCGCGCTTTCGGTCCTGATTATCGATCAAATGACCAAAGTACTTGCTCGTGGAGAACTGGAGCTGCATCATCCTGAGGAGATTATCGGCAACTTTCTGAGGTTTACCCTCGCATGGAACCAGGGCGCGGCCTTCAGTATGCCATGGGGGGGGCCACTGTTTCTGACCGTTATTACCACTGTTGCAGCTGTAATGGTATCTATTTTCATATGGAAATTCGGAAAACGCTCACCGCTGTTTATTGCGGGATTAGGAGCAATTCTTGGAGGAGCGCTTGGAAACCTTCTGGACAGGTTCATGTACGGCAAGGTTGTTGATTTTATAGATATCGGTTTCACCGGCTGGCGGTGGCCCACATTTAACGTTGCCGATATTGCCATTACGGCTGGTGGTGTTCTTCTTGTGATTCTGTACAAAGGAGAAACGGCTGCCGAAAAGAAAATGGAGGATAGTACCGATGCAGGCTAGAATGACTTCAAGGACTGTAATAGCTGTCGGGGGTAACTCCCTTATCTCCTCAGGCGCGAACAACGGAAATCTGGGCACTCACAAAATGGCACGGGAAGTCTGCGAAGAGATGGCAACCATCGCTCAGTTCCGTGGAGGTGTTGTAATCACCCACGGCAACGGCCCTCAGGTGGGGTACGAGCTTTTAAGGAATGCCCTGGCTTCCTCCAGTATTCCCCCGGATGGTATGGATTTGAACGTTGCGGCAACGCAGGGTTACATCGGTTACATTCTGCAGCAGGTTCTTGGCGATGTTCTGGAGGAGCGCGGTGTTGATATCCCTGTAACCGCTCTCATTACACAGGTTCTTGTGGCCCCTGACGATCCGGCCTTTGAGAATCCATCGAAACCCGTCGGTTCTTTCTACAGTAAAGAAGAAGCCGGTAAAATCAAAAAGGAATTCGGCTGGATCATGAAAGAGGACGCCGGAAGGGGATGGAGACGTGTTGTGCCATCTCCCAAACCCAGGAGAATACTTGAGCTTGAGGCTATAAGAACCCTTGTCAATGCCGGCGAGATCGTTATCTGCGCAGGCGGCGGGGGGATCCCTGTAGTACGTGAGGGATACAAGGTAAGAGGAGTTCCCGCGGTTATCGACAAAGATCATGTAAGCGCGCTTCTCGCCACACGGCTGGAAGCTGATACTTACGTAATATCCACAGCGGTACCGGAAGTTTATGTGAACTTCGGGAAGCCTGATCAGAAGCCTATTCACAATGCTACCCTTGAGGAGATGGAGCGGTTCGTTCATCATGGAGAGTTCGCTGCGGGTTCAATGCTTCCCAAGATCCGGGCATCCATAGGTTTCCTCAAGCACGGCGGTAAGAAGGTCGTAATAACGTCTCCGGGTAATATTCTCAAGGCGCTTGACGGAAAAGCAGGAACAACAATCGTTCACGGAGGAATCACTATTCAGGAATCAATACCCCTTTCCGATTCTTAAAGAGGTTTTTTTCCTGATAGAAGAAGCGGAAGACGAAAAGCCTTAACAATATTTGAACTGCTTCGTCAAACCTTGATAATGACAGTTTGAACCTTGACGATTACACCTTTCGTATATATCCTTCGAGCCACGCTTTGTATGGTGCGGTGGGCGATTAGCTCAGGTGGCTAGAGTGCTTGCTTGACATGCAAGAGGTCACTGGTTCAAGTCCAGTATCGCCCACCATTTTTTAGTTTCATTCATTTTATGACCGGAAGGAGGTCGCCTGGATTATGCGTATAAGTTTCCCGGACAGTAGTTTAAGAGAGTATGAGGTAGGTACCACCGGTCTTGAAATAGCCGGAGATATTTCTGAGGGACTCGCCAGAAATGCTTTGATTGTAAAATTCAATGGTAAGTTACTGGACCTCTGCGAGCCACTGCAGGAAGATGGAAATATAGAAATTCTGACATTCAGGGATGAAGAGGGCAAGAAAGCCCTTCGGCACAGTTGTTCACACCTTCTCGCGAGTGCCGTACAGAAACTGTATCCTGCCGCCAGGTTTGGAATAGGCCCCTCGATAGAGGACGGATTCTACTACGATTTCGATATACCTGATTTTCCCGGTATTTCAGCATTCGAGGAAATTGCCGCTGAAATGAAAAAACAGGTTAAGGAGAATGTGCCATTCATCCGCAAAGAGATGGGTTTCGAAGATGCAGTTGCGTTTTTTGAGGATAAAGGCGAGAAATACAAAATGGAACTCATTGAGGAACTGCGCGATGCAGAAGAGAATGTATTTGTTTATCAACTTGGTGAATTTGTTGATCTCTGCAAAGGCCCCCATGTTCCATCAACAAAATGCCTGAAGTACTTCGAGCTTCTAAGCACCGCCGGAGCATACTGGCGCGGTGATGAGAAAAACGAAATGCTTACGCGAATTTACGGAACCGTATTCGATTCGTCGAAAAACCTGAAAGAACACCTTTCGATACTTGAGGAAGCGAAGAAGAGGGACCACAGAAAACTCGGCCCGGAGCTAGGTCTTTTCATAATAGGGGGCTCCGGCGGCCCTGGTCTGACATACTGGCTGCCTGACGGTACGATTGTCCGGGAGGAGTTGGAGAACCACTGGAAGAAAGCACACGTTAAATCCGGGTATCAGCTTGTAAGTACTCCTCATATAGCGCCGGTTGAGTTATGGAAAACCTCAGGGCATTACAACTACTACAAAGAAAATATGTACTTCCTTGAGATAGACAAAGGTGAGTACGCGCTGAAACCGATGAACTGCCCTGGCCATATCATCATTTACAAAAGCAGTAAAAGATCTTACCGAGAACTGCCAATGCGACTGGCTGAACTTGGTATGGTTTACAGATACGAAAAGAGCGGCGTACTTCACGGCCTTATGCGGGTCCGCGGATTCACTGTTGATGACGGCCACATTTTCTGTACAGAGCATCAGATAGTCGATGAAATCAAGAAAGTAGTCAGGTTTGCTCTTTACTTCCTGAAGATCTTCGATTTCGGATACAGCATAGAGCTCTCTCTTATGGACACGGAACACTCCGATCATTACGCAGGAGAGCCGGAGGAGTGGAAAAAAGTCGAGTCCGCCCTTGGGAAAGCGCTTGACGAGATGGGCGAGGATTACAGGCCTGTTGCGGGTGAAGCGGTTTTCTACGGTCCAAAGATCGATATAAAGATGAAAGACGCGCTGGGCAGATACTGGCAGGGACCTACCATCCAGTTCGACTTCAACATCCCGCAGCGTTTCAATCTTACATACGTTGGTGATGACGGGCAGGATCACAGGGTGTTCATGGTCCACAGAGCCCTCTTCGGTTCAGTGGAACGGTTCATCGGCAACCTCATAGAACACTACGCGGGCAACCTTCCAGGTTGGCTTGCCCCCCATCAGGTTGTTATCTTACCTATTACGTCATCACAGCTTGAAAAGGCTGAAGAGATTGAAAGCAATCTCGCTGATCTGGGAATCCGATGCAGTATAGACGCCCGAAGCGAAACTGTTGGATACCGGATCAGAGACGCGGAAACCAGCAAGGTTCCCTTCATGTTCATTATCGGTGAACGAGAAGCGGAATCAAACAGGGTTTCTTTGCGTATTCACAGAGAAGGTGACAGAGGCTCAATGGAGCTTGATGAAGCGATTGATATAGTCATGGCCGGGTGCAGAAGGCCTGAATTACCGGAATAGGAGGCCAGTTCATCAGTAAGAAGGAACAGAACAGGGTTAACGGGGAGATTCGGAGCCCCAACGTGAGATTGTTGGATGAGAACGGAGATCATATTGGAACTTTAAGCATACAGGAAGCTCTTGATATGGCTGCGGAAGCAGGACTTGATCTAGTTGAGATCTCACCCGGAGCAAACCCGCCCGTTGTCAGTATAGTTGATTATGGGAAGTTCCGTTATCGTCAGAAGAGAAAAGAAAGAAAGACAAGGAAAAGCCAGAATACCGGCGGCCTGAAAGAAGTAAAATTCAGACCAAATACAGAAGAGCATGATTATAACTTCAAGATGGAGCACGCCAGGGAATTCCTTGATTCCAGACATAAAGTCAAGGCAACCGTTGTATTTAGAGGTAGACAACTGTCTTACAAGGAGCAGGGTTACGAGCTTCTTGACAAGCTTGCTGAAGACCTTAAGGAATACGGTCGGATTGAAAGAAAGCCGGTTATGGAAGGGCGACAGATGTCCATGATCATCTCGCCTTTGAAAGAGAGAAATTAGCAGGGAGAAACAATGCCTAAAATGAAAACGCATAAGGGAGCCGCAAGACGGTTCCGAAAAACCGCAAAGGGGAAGTTCAAAATGAACAGTCCTTTTGCCGATCATATCAAGACGAAGAAGAACTCAAAACGAAAAAGGAATTTGCGTAAAGGCAGCATAGCATCCAAAGCTGACACAAAAAGGCTTAGGAAACTGCTGCCTTAGCATTCGGAGATGAAAAATGAGCAAAGTTAAGAACGCTGTTACACGGAGAAGAAAGCACAAAAAGAGACTGCTGGAAGCCAAAGGGTATTTTGGCGGAAGAAGAAAACTGTACACGGTAGCCAACGAAGCCAGAAAGAAGGCTCTTGAATACCAGTACCGTGACCGCAGAAACAGAAAAAGAGATTTCCGCTCATTATGGATTACGCGTATTAACGCCGCTGTCCGTGAGCATGATATGAATTACAGCAACTTCATAGCCGGGATTAAAGTTGCAGGTATAGAACTCGACAGAAAGACACTGGCGGACCTCGCCGTCAGAAACCCGGAAGCATTTGCAAAGGTTGTGGAAGCAGCCAAAGCCGCTCTCTAAGGGAGAGGGGATGATCTGTGCCTCAGTCGGAAGATATTGAGAGGTTGACTGAAGCGATAAATAGATTGATAGTCAGGTTCAGGTCAATACACACACAACGTGATGAATTGGTCATAAGAGTAAGTGAACTTGAGTCCAGGCTGGAGAACAGCGTGGACTCTGTGGATTCTGATGGTTACAATATACTCAGGATTCATAGTGCGAGACTTCTGCGTGAAAGGCAGGAGATCAAGCGAAGGTTATGCGGAGTGCTGGACAAACTGGAAAGTATTGAAATAGAAGACTAATAAGTTAGAGGAATAAATGAGCAACCGGGCTGAGGTTACCCGCGTTAATATTTTTGGGCGGGAATATACTATCCGGGGAGCAGGTTCTCCTGCTTACATAGCTGAAATTGCCCATTACGTAGACATGAAAATGCGGCAGATGACAGATAACGCCACCATGGCTTCCACAGCCAAGGTGGCTATTTTTGCCGCACTTAACATAGCAGATGAACTCTATCAGAAGAGAGACCAGTACGAGGAACTTGATGAGAACCAGAGCGGTGAACTGACACACCTGGCCGACAGGATAGAGCAGGTTCTCTCGGAAACGAGCCATTCTCATGTATCATCCTCTTCTGCCAGTTCCGATTCATCTGCCGTCATCGAAGCCTCAACAATCCAGCAGAACAGCACATCCGAAATACCGCGATAGTAAGAATTTCGCGGCAGTAAGAAAAGGACACGGCAGGGATGTGCCGGCATTCTGCGCAGGGGTGTTTCCGGCCCGGTCATAATGGCTGCATCCTGATTCCGTTTATATAGATGCTTACCTGCGTCTGAACAGGAGATCGCCATGAGTATCCTTATACCTGCTGCACTGGCAGCAGTTACATTCGTTCTGGGGTTTATTCTTCATAAAATTCTTGTAGCCAAGGAAATAAGAGGCGCTGAGGCTGAAGCCGAGCGCATAGTATCCGATGCGAAACGGGAGGGTGAAGCTCAGAAACGTGAAGCTCTTCTTGAGGGCAGAGACGCCATTTCGCGAGAGAGGGCGGACATGCTGGAAAAGTACCAGGAGCGGAGAATCAGCCTGGATAGTAAGGAGAGCCAGCTTTCAAGTGAATCGGAGCGCCTCGGTATACTTAAAGAGAAGCTGCATGACAGAAAGGATTCTCTTGATAAGCGCGGGACCGGTTTATCTGAAATGGAAAACTCTCTCAACGCCAAGCATCACAGGGTAAACAAGCTGATGGAGGAGCAGAATAAACTGCTTGAACAGAGAGCAAATCTTTCAAGGGATGAAGCGAGAAAGCTAATGCTTTCCAACCTGGAGGAAGAGCTGCATCATGAAGCGGGAAGGCTTACCCGGAAGATACTCGAAGATGCTGAGAATAAGGCCGAAGAAGAGGCTCTCAAGGTTCTATCTACAGCTATTCAGAGATGTGCGGCGGATCATGTGGTAGAAAACTGCGTCTCAGTGGTGAACCTCCCCAGCGATGACATGAAGGGAAGGATCATTGGAAGAGAGGGCAGGAATATCAGGGCCTTCGAGGCTACGACCAATGTTGACGTTATCATCGATGATACTCCTGAAGCAGTGGTTATTTCATGCTTTGATCCTGTCCGCAGAGAGATAGCCAGGCAGGCCCTTGAGAAATTACTTGAAGACGGCAGAATACATCCGGGAAGGATAGAATCCACCGTATCCAAAGTTACATCGGAGATGGAGAAGAGAATAAGGAAACTGGGGAATCAGCTGGCGCTGGACGCTAACGTATCAGGTCTGCACCAGCAGCTTATCAGGCATCTTGGAAGATTACGCTACAGAACAAGTTACGGCCAGAACATGTACCAGCATTCACTTGAGACCGCCCACATCTGCGGACTGCTGGCATCCGAACTTAAACTTGATGCCGCACTGGCAAGAAGGATCGGCCTTCTTCACGATATCGGTAAAGCCACTGATCAGGATATCGATGGTTCACATGCGATGGTCGGGATGGAACTTGCGCAGAGGTATGAAGAATCAGAGGTAGTATGCAATGCTATCGGTGCTCACCATGAAGAGATAGAATGCGAATCTCTTTACGCCATTCTCATACAGGCAGCAGATTCGGTAAGCTCCGCACGTCCGGGGGCGAGAAGAGAGACACTGGAGCTGTACGTCAGAAGGCTTCATAAGCTGGAATCGATTGCTGATTCGTTCGATGGTGTAAGAAAATCCTATGCCATACAGGCGGGACGGGAATTGAGAATAGCAGTCAGACCTGAGACAGTAGATGACGATTCCGCAGCCGAACTTGCTAGAATAGTTGCCAGGAAGATCGAAAGTGAAATGCAGTACCCGGGGCAGATAAAGGTTACTGTAATTCGCGAAACCAGAGCTTCTGAAACAGCACACTGATATGAAGATACTGCTCCTTGGCGATGTGGTTGGAAGGCCTGGACGCACCGCCCTTGTTACCTTTCTGAGGAACAGCGATTACGATTTTGTCGTGGCCAACGCCGAGAACGCGGCGGGAGGCTTCGGGCTGACGAGGAATACCGCTTCCCAGCTCCTGGACGCAGGAGTGAATGTCATCACATCAGGCAACCATATCTGGCAGCATAAGGAAGTTCTTGATTACATTGACAAAGTTGACTGTCCCGTTCTCCGGCCAGCCAATTATCCTCCAGGTAATCCCGGTAGTGGCTTCATCGTGATGAAACATCAGGGGATAAGGATAATGGTTATTAACCTTCAGGGAAGACTGTTCATACCCATGGCACTTGATTGTCCTTTCAGGACAGTGGACAATATCCTCAGGAACAATTCCGCGGAAATAATAATTGTTGATATGCACGCCGAAGCCACCAGTGAGAAACAGGTCATGAGCAGGCATCTGGACGGAAGGGCTACAGTTGTTGCAGGTACCCATACCCATGTTCTTACTGCCGATGCAAGGGTGCTCCCGGGTGGAACTGCATGCATTACCGACCTTGGGATGTGTGGTTCGATGTCCGGGGTAATCGGAATGGCAACAGAGGAAGCAAGAATCCGGTTCATTACCGGAAGGCATACACGATTGAAGGTGGCTGAGGGAAACACTTATGTGAACGGTCTTGAATTGGTACTGAACACCGAGTTGAAAGTGGAAAGCCTGAGACTTGTCAATGAGAAAGCCTGATATCCACAAAGACCTCTCAGATGCCGCGTCGTGGGTCGATAACGGTTTCAGGAGCATTTCCATGCATAAGAATTCCATCTCCCGGCTTCCTTCCCTTGCTTTTTATTCCCTTGAATCCGGTGGCAAACGTGTAAGACCTTTTCTTGTTCGATCAGCCTGCACCGCAGTGGGAGGTCATCCTGATACTGCGCTGAAAGCAGCCTGTGCTGTTGAAATGATACACACTTACTCCCTGATTCATGACGATCTTCCCGCGATGGATGATGATGAATTAAGGAGGGGAAAGCCTGCCCTTCATACCAGGTATGGGGGGAAACAGGCGCTGCTTGCCGGTGATCTTCTTCTCATAGAGGCTTTTGGAGAACTTCTTGATACACCTCTGGGACCCGGCAGGATCGCGCAGATGGTGGAGCGTCTTGCCCGTGCGGCAGGTCCCGGATACCTTGTTGGAGGCCAGTATATGGATATGTATCATACGGAAGATGCAGGAGATGACTGGATACGGAACATGGTTCTGGGCAAAACAGCGGCGATGATACGGGTTTCGCTGGAACTTGGCGCGCTTTCCGGAGGAGCTGATGATGATGTGCTTCAAGCGGTTGCTGCTGAGGGCGACAGACTGGGGTTTCTTTTCCAGCTGACCGATGATATTCTGGACATCTGCGGAAGTACCGAAGAGATGGGTAAAGAGGTTTTAAAGGATTCCCGGCAGGGCAAACGCAACCCCGTTTCAACGATGGGCCTTGATGAATCAATTAAAAAGGCTGAGAATATGGCCTACGAAATCGCCGGTAGACTGATGAACATCAGGGGAGACTGGGAGAGAGTAGCCTCCCTCGCTCTCTACCTTCCGGCAAGGAGGAAATAGCGATGTCCCTGCTGAGCAGGATCAAGCAGCCCGGTGATGTTTCGGAGCTGACTCTCGAGGAAAGACTTGCCCTCGTTGACGAGGTAAGAAACAGAATAATCGAAGTCGTTCACAGTACAGGAGGGCATCTTGCTTCCAGCCTTGGTGTTGTGGAACTTACGGTCGCTCTGCTTTCAATCTATTCGCCTCCCGTTGACAAGGTCATCTGGGATGTGGGGCACCAGAGTTATCCATGGAAAATGCTTACAGGCAGGGCCGACCGCTTTCACACGATACGTCAGAGCGGTGGTTTAAGCGGTTTCCCCAGGAGAGACGAAAGTCCCTGTGACGCTTTCGGAACCGGACACAGTTCTACCTCTATATCGGCTGCCCTCGGTTACGCTCTGGCCAGAGATATTAAAGGAGAGGATTACAAAGTTGTTGCCCTCATAGGTGACGGAGCAATGGGTGCCGGCATGGCTCTTGAAGGCTTGAATCACCTCGGGCATACTGGTACCGATATGCTCATAATCCTGAACGATAATGAGATGTCCATTTCTCCCAATGTTGGAGCCATCTCCCATCACCTGACACGTCTCATCACTGACCCCAGGTACAACAGGATAAAGAAGGATGTATGGAATGTCCTGGGCAGGATACCTTCACTTGGAGACCGGGTGAGGAACGCGGCACACGCAGTAACTTCGGGTCTGAAAAAAACTCTTGTTACGCCCGATACATTGTTCGACGATTTTGGTGTTCGTTACATCGGCCCGGTTCCCGGAAACGATCTTACTGCCATCACAGGAGTTCTGCAGCGGGTCTCTGAAATTTCCGGACCTGTGCTGCTTCATGTTTTAACAAAGAAGGGCAAAGGTTTTAAACCTGCCGAGCGTGATGCCACGGGATATCATGGCGTGTCAGGTTCAAATGGCAAAAGCAAGACAAGAGAAACTTTCACCGCAGCCTTCTCCAGAGCCATCGTTGAAATGGGAAGGAAGGATGAGAGGATTGTAACCATAACCGCCGCAATGCCCGATGGAACCGGACTGAACAAATTCGCTGCCGAGTTTCCCGACAGATTCTTCGATGTGGGAATTGCTGAGCAGCATGCGGTTACACTTGCATGCGGATTAGCTTTTAGTGGTCTGAAACCTGTTGTGGCCATTTACAGTACTTTCATCCAGAGGGCTCTTGATCAGGTAATACACGATGCTGCTCTTCAGAAGGCTCCCGTTGTTCTCGCCCTTGACCGTGGAGGAGTCGTAGGGGAAGACGGCCCAACTCACCATGGTGTTTTTGATATTTCACTGTTTCTCCCCCTGCCGAATGTCAGGCTTGCGGCGCCCAGAAATTGCGTCATGCTTGAAATGTTGCTGAAAAGATCGGTTCATTTTGAAGAGGATCTCACCGCGATAAGATACGCAAGGGGTGAGGAACCGGCCGTGGAATCCGAATGCCCTGAAGACGTCGAACCCGGAAAAGGTCAGCTTCTCCGCGAGGGGCATGATGTACTCATCATAGGCGTGGGAGTCATGGCTCTTCACGCGGTTGAAGCTGCCAGGAACCTCGCCGGTCAGAATATATCCGCTGCGGTTTACGACCCGATTTGGCTCAAACCGGCACCCCTGGAGGAGATTAAGTCCCTGGCTGTCGAATGCGGCAGAGTGGTAACGGTCGAAGACGGCATCGTAACGGGCGGATTCGGTTCCCGCATAAGTTCGCTTCTGAGCAAAAGTCCGTGTCCCGTACTTGAAATAGGCATTCCCGATGAATTTCAGCCTCATGCCACCAGGGAGGAACTCCTGCAGCGCATGGGTCTCGACCCCGAATCACTTGCCGAAAGGATAGGTGATTTTGTTGGTATATGAACCTGTGGTTGTGAGAAGGCTCTGTCTTTACGTTGACAGGTTCAATCCTCCGTACGCCGGGCTGATAAGGAATCTCATTCTGTATTGCGAAAAGCACGGTATATCTCTGGTATCGGCACCTTCATCCGCCGATCATCTGAACGGGTTTAACCTCTCCGCGGGCAATAGCTGCGACATGGCCATGGTACTGGGCGGTGATGGTACGATTCTCCGTGGTCTGGGCTATTTCAGGGAGCTGAATGTACCGGTGCTCGGAGTAAACGCAGGACACCTGGGGTTTCTTGCAAGTGCTGAAAAAGCTGGTCTTGAGGAAACGGTTTCCAGAATATCCGAAGGCGACTATTACATCGATACAACTCCTGTACTCAGGGCAGAGTTTCCCTCGAAGCATGCCATTACCGCTGTTAACGATTTCAGTATCAACCGCTCAATGATGGGCGGAATTCTGTCATTCAACCTTTACGTAAACAGTGTCAAGGTAGCTCATATGACCGGTGACGGGCTTGTTATTTCAACCCCGTTCGGATCAACCGCGTACAGCCTTTCGTGCGGGGGTCCGATTCTCGATCCGGGATTGTCGGCGATACTGATTGTTCCGATATGCGCCCATTCACTTTCTCTCAGGCCCCTTGTCGTGCCGGATGATCGCTGTGTTTCGGTGGAGATATGTGAACTCAGAAGTACCGGGCCTGTAGTCTCCGCTGACGGTTCACCTTCCGGCACTCTGAAATCCGGAGAAATTCTGAAAGTAACCAGGGGTGATGGATCATGCATGAGCGTAAGGTTTCACGATGAACCCGGTTATTACAGCAGATTGGGATTGAAGCTTGGCTGGGGAGTGAGAGGATAGCATGCTCGCAAGTCTGTCGCTCAGGAATCTGGCAACAATAAGCGATACATCGGTAGAATTCGGGCACGGGCTGAACATACTGACAGGAGAAACCGGCGCAGGTAAATCCATTCTGATCGACGGCCTTCTGCTGGCACTGGGAGAACGGGCGGATACAACACTGGTCAGACCCGGGTCGAAAACGGCCAGCGTTGAAGCCGTATTTCTTCTGGAGGATGGTTCCGAGTATCTTGTAAGGCGAGAGGTCAGGGCAAAGGGCAGAAGTCGTCTATTTATTAACGATGAACTGGTAACACTTGAGGACGGCAGGAACGTAATAGCTGGTCTTGTAGACCTTCATTCACAGAATTCAACACCTGCGCTTCTGCGTCGCGGTGTTCAAAGGGCCGCGCTTGACGAATTCAGCGGATGTGCCCACCTCGCGCGGGATCTCAGCATCAGATTTCAGGAGTACAGGTCTCTCCTGCAGCGATTTAAAGAACTTGCCGCACAGCTGGAAACCGTTTCTGAGAAGAGGGACATTGCTCAGCATGAATTGTCTCTGATTGAAAAACTCAACCCTTCAGCCGAGGACTACAGCAACCTTATGGATGAAAGGCGTGAACTCAAGGCTGTCCAGAACGGCGCCGATATTCTTGGAAAGATTTCGAACGGTATTTCCGGTGATGACGGTATACTTGAAACACTCGGGAGATTCAGACATTCTCTCTCCAGCACCGGAATTGAGACGAAGGATGTTCTGGAACTTCTTGAACAGGCGGATATAGCCATGACTGAGGCTTCTTCCGAATGTGAAAGTATGCTTTTCAAAATTGAGAGCGCACCCTGGAGGATCTCCGAGATCGACGACAGGCTTGACGGTTACGCTGAACTGCTTGGCAGGTGTGGCGGATCCCTGGAGAATCTTCTAAGCATGCGGGAGCATCTGAACACGGAACTCGGGCAATACGATCTGCTGGAGGAGAAATGCGAAAACCTGGAGACTGAAATACCCTCGAAAGCTGAAAGCCTTCATGGAATCGCTGTAGAGCTTTCCGAATTCAGGAGGAATGCTGCAGAAAAGCTGGAAAGATCGGCTCAGAATGAACTCAAACTGCTCGGTATGCCCGATGCCGCCTTCAGGGTCGTCATGAATGAACCTCCGGAAAACAGATCCTGCGTTATTCAGGATTCGCTCATCTGTTCGGATGGATGCGAGATCCCCGAGTTTTACTTCAGCGCTAATGCAGGAATTGAACCGGGTCCGTTATCCTCCGTTGCCAGCGGTGGCGAGATGTCCAGAGTAAGCCTTGTACTGAAGCTGGCCCTGGCCAGTGTAACCCAGGCGCCTACGATGGTTTTTGATGAGATCGACAGCGGTGTTGGAGGAGAAACGGCGAATCTTCTGGCCGATTCACTCAGCAGAGTCTCCGGGGAAAGACAGGTCATCGTGATTACCCATCTTCCACAGATAGCCTCGAGGGCTCAAAGGCACCTGGCCGTATCCAAAGAAATTGTAAACGGGCTGCCTGCTACCAATGTAAACGCTCTTTCTGATGGCCGCGAAAGAATCGAAGAGCTTGCAAGGCTGCTTGGCGGGGGAAAACCCGCAGTGGAGCATGCGGAAAAAATGATGCAGAAAGGAAACACTGGAGGTGTGAAATCGTGAAGGGTCCTCTTTTCAACGTTCCCAATCTTGTAAGCCTGAGCAGAATACCCTTAGTATTTGCCGCTTGCCTGTTCCTGGTGCAGAGAAGTTTAATACCTTTAGTGGTCGTGATATTTCTGGGTGTTTTTTCGGACTTTCTTGATGGAATAATAGCAAGAAAAACCGATTCTGTAAGTGACTGGGGAAAGATACTCGATCCCCTTTCTGACAAGATAGCCATCGGAGCATTCATAATTACAATGGCCGTCATTAAGGCTGTCCCACTCTGGTTCGTTGTAGTGTTTCTGACAAGAGACGTTCTGATAGCAGCAGGTGGAATTCTTGTTACGAAACGACTGGGTTCACCTCCGTCTTCGAATATTTGGGGAAAACTGTCAACACTTATCGTATCGATTTACCTTACATCTACCGCTGTTTGCTACATACTGGACAGCACTCTATGGCCCTCACACCTGATTCTCGCCGGCCTTGATCCAATCGGCCTTTTATCACTCGGGTTTGTATTGCTGAGTCTTTTTGTCTATTTTTCTGAATCCGCAAAAATGCTCCGGAATTCATGATCCGGAATAACTTTCAGCTGACGGGAGCATCAGAACTTGTATCTTAAAAGGCTGGAAATAGTAGGTTTCAAATCGTTTGCAGACGCCTTTGAACTGGAGTTTCAGCAAGGTATCTCATGCGTTGTCGGCCCCAACGGCTGCGGTAAAAGCAACATAGCCGATGCCATCAGATGGGCGCTTGGTTCCCAGAGTCCCACTGAACTCCGCGCTGACCGCATGGAAGACGTGATATTCTCCGGTACCATTAACAGAAAACCCCAGGGAATGGCGGAAGTACTTCTTACCTTTGATAATTCAAATAGAGAGCTTGATCTGGATTTCGATGAGGTGACGGTGACCAGAAGGCTCTTCAGGTCAGGGGACAGCGAGTACCTGCTGAACGGCAACCGATGCAGACTGATGGATATCACCGATCTTATTGTTGACAGGGGTCTTGGCAGCAATGGATACTGGATGCTCGAAAAGAATATGACAGATACGATAATAGAGAGTGGACCTTCTGACAGGAGGTTCCTCTTCGATGAAGCCGCTGGAATAGTCAAGTACAAAATGCAGCGTCACCGTGCCGAGCTGAAGCTCAATTCAGCAGGAGATGATCTTGAAAGGCTTGACGACATCGTTTCTGAAGTTGAGCGCAACGTAGGTTCACTTAGAAAACAGGTATCCGCATTCAAAAGGTGGGAGAGCGCTGAAAATCGGATAACCGAGATCCGCAGCCTGATTGAGCACAATACGCTGCAGGAATCAGGGGATAGGCTCAGGAAGCTTGAAGAAAGGCTCAAGCTATGCAAAGGACGTGAGCACTCAGCTTCAGCCGCCGTTTTAGCAGCCACTGCCAGGCAGAGTCAGGCAAGGGTTTCACTTGAGAAAGCTCAGACCCGGCTTGACGGTGAACATGCCAGATGCTCCGATCTCGATGGTGAAATGAGCAGAATCCATGAACAGCTGGCGGTTGCTGAAGAGCGATACCGTAATACTACAGCGCTAATAGAGAGTTCAGCAGCGGAATCATACGGTAAGAAAAAGAGAGCGGAACAGTTCGGACAGGATGCGGAAGAGCTTATTAAGCGAGAGACATCATTGACAGAACAGATAACTGACGCTTCGAAAAACCTTGCGAAAGCTGCATCCGATACAGGAAAAGCTGAGAAACGCTTCAGAGAATCAGCCTCTGAGCTTGAGAAAGCAAGAGAGAAATACCGCACAATATCTGATACGGCACAATCCCTTCAGAAGGAGTATACCGATGGTCTTCGAACCAGGGAGAGGGCCAGGCAGGAATTCGCATACGCGCTCGAGCGAACGGAAGAGCTTGAGTCAACCGCGGGAGAACTGGGAAAAAGTCTGAAAGAAACGGAAACACGTCTCGTAGAGATCAGGACCGGGAAGAAAGAAATTGAGATAGAACTTGATGAAATTCGCGATGGAAGCGGAGACATTTCCATCGGAATCTCGGAGGTTCAATCGGAGATACGTTCCCTTGAGATGGAAGCAGGCCTGCTGGAAGCGAAGATCAGCGGCCTTAGGGAAGCGAAGCTCACATCCGGATCTGACAGTCTATCCACCTGCATGAAAGTGCGCAGGGGAATGGGAATGGCAGTAGGCGCCTGGCTTGATTCATTCCAGGACTCGATGATACGGGATAACCCTGGTGAACTTCCCGATGGAAGCAATGGAGAAAGGTATTATCTGAACGTTTCGAAATCAGCAGAACCTGATATTCCTGAGGGGGCCATCTGGCTTCCGGACTGCCTCGAAGAGGATTCCCGAAGCAGTTTCAAAAATCTGCTTTCCGGAGCGGTTGTGGCCCCGGACAGGGAAAGGGCTGCACAGTGGTTCTTCAGCGGTATAGACCTGGATATCGTAACTGAAAAGGGTGATCTATTCAGGAAGGACGGTCTCGTTAGACTGGGAATACCAGAATCCGGTGGAGGAGTTATCGAAAGGGAAGCTCTGGCTCAGGAAGCGGAAAAGAAGGTTCTTGAAATTTCGAAGATACTGGAAATACGCCGCGAATATGAAAAAGAGCTCAGGGAGAGGCTGAAAGTGTCTGACCATATGCGTGAAGACCTTCGCAGGCAGATATCCGCAAGCGATAAGGAAGAGGCATCCCTGCAGGCCACGGCTGAGGGTTACGGGAAAAGAATTAATGAACTCGTCTCCGAAAGAAACATTATTGAAGAAAAGCTTCCGAGCCTCCAGCAGGCTTCTCGGGAACAGGACTCCAGGGGTAGTACGGAAAAACTGCAGCATTCCAGGGAAGAGATGGAACGATTGTCAGACGCTCTGAAGGAGATTGAGGAGCGAAGGGAGAACCTGGGCTCAAAGATGAACAGCCTGATAAGGGAAGAGAACCGGTTGAAACTGGACCTGTCTTCCCTTGAAACATCCCTGAAACAGACGGAAATCGAGAGGAAGCGCCTGCTTGCAGATTCATCGGAGGCGGCGGCAGGAAGCGCAGAAATCGATGAGAAAATTAAGGAACTGAAGAGCACAGTAGCTGCTCTTGATAAGACTATTGTGAAGTTGAAATCAAAACTGGATGAACTATCCGTCCGCAGGGAAGAAGCCGAAAGCAGCCGGGCCGAAGCTAGCCGGGAACGAGCCGACTGGCTTGAGAAATCTAAGCAGGCTGATGAAGAATTGATGCGGCAGAGAGATGAACTTTCCGATTTGCGAGAGGAAAGGGCTTCGGTATCCGGTGAGATGGAAACCGTGAGAAGTCTATACGATGAGCTCAGCACCAAGGATCTAACTCTGCCCGATGACAAGAGCCGCTACTGGGAGTATTCACAGGAGAAACTTTCAATTGAACTCGAGAAGCAGACCGGATACAGAGAGAACCTGGGGCCTGTGAATATGCTGGCTGTAACCGAACATGAAGAAGCTAGAAAGCGTATTGACTTTCTTGATGAACAGAGGACAGATCTGATCGATGCAAGGGAATCTCTTATGGACGCAATCGGCGAGATCAACCGGACAGCCGAGCGCAAATTCGATGAGACTTTCGTCGAGGTTCGAAAGCATTTTAAGGAAATGTTTACAAGCCTCTTCGGTGGCGGTGAGGCCGATATTATCGCTCTTGATTCGGAGGATCCTCTGGAAGGTGGAGTACAGATAGTTGCAAGACCTCCAGGGAAGAAGCTTGAGAATATAACCGCGCTTTCAAGCGGTGAGAGAGCCATGACAGCCGCCGCGCTTCTCTTTGCCCTCTACCTTGTGAAACCGTCTCCATTCTGCGTACTGGACGAGCTTGACGCGCCACTGGATGATACAAATGTTGATAACTTCATCAACCTGCTCAAGGGATTTGTGCGAAGAACCCAGTTCGTTGTCATCACCCATAACAAGAGGACGATGGAAGCAGCAGATCGTCTCTTCGGGATAACCATGGCTGAACAGGGTGTTTCATCCATGACATCCGTCAACCTTGAAAAGGCCCGTCAGATAAGTGAAGGCTGAGTGTACCGGTGGGATTTAATCTCAAACAAAAACTCAGGAGAAGCAGCGATGCCCTTGCCGGAAAACTCGACCGGCTTTTCGGTGGTGAGTCAATTGAAGATGCCGATATGGAAGAGGCGGAAGAGATTCTTCTGGGAAGTGATCTGGGCTGGGAGCTTACGGAGGAAGTAATAAATGAACTCCCCGGGAAAGTCAAAAAATCAGGCTTGTCCTGGAAGGAAGCGCTGGCGGAAATACTGATAGAGAATGTACCTGTACCAGCGTTTGAAACGGTTGAGGCGAAACCCTGTGTTACTGTTGTTGTCGGAGTTAACGGAGCGGGGAAAACCACAACTATTGCCCGTCTGGCAGCAAGGCTTCAGAAGGGAAACGAAAAGGTGCTTCTGGCATGTGCCGATACGTTCAGGGCCGCTGCGGCAGAACAGCTTGCGATATGGTCTGAGAAACTCTGTACAGCACTGCTTACACAATTACCTGGATCCGATGCGGCCGCTGTCGCATTCGACGCTGTTAAGCGTGGGCAAAGCAGACACTACGATTCGGTGATAATAGATACCGCGGGCAGGCTTCCCAATAAAAAAGGGCTTCTTGATGAACTGGCCAAGATATACAGAGTGTGCGGAAAAGCGATGGAGTCCGCTCCCCACGAGGTACTTCTTGTTCTGGATGGTACTGTGGGACAGAACGCAAAAGCTCAGGCTGAACAGTTTATGAAAGCCGTGCCGATTACAGGGCTGGTGGTTACAAAGCTCGATGGAACAGCCAGGGGCGGTTCCGTTCTCGCTATGGCAAGCGAACTGAATATCCCGGTGAAGTATGTTGGTGTCGGCGAGGGAAGCGACGATCTTCTTGACTTTGACCTTAAATCCTATGTTCATGCTCTGCTGTGTATGGAAGAAGCGGACTGATGATTCTCAAAATCGAAAATCTCTCAAAAACCTACGGGGATAAAGAAGCTGTCATAGACCTTTCACTGGAAATTCCCGCAGGTGAGATATTCGGACTTCTCGGTCCCAACGGAGCGGGTAAGACAACCACACTGAAAATGATCCCGGGGCTTGTGGTACCCGACACGGGTCGAATAACTGTTAATTCTATAGATGCTTCAGAAGATCCTGAAGGTGTAAGGGCTCAATTGGCCTATGTGCCCGATGAACCCACGATATACCCCAGGCTGTCCGGCAGGGAATTTTTAAGGTTTGCAGGTAGAATGAGGGATATTCCTCCCGACGAGCTGGAGAAAAGAATCGATTTTCATGTGAAGCTTTTTGACATGGGTGACTGGCTCGACAGCAGAGCGGAGGGGTATTCCCATGGTATGATACAGAGAGTTGTTCTCTCCTCAGCATTTATCGCCCGTCCGATTCTTTACGTGATCGATGAACCACATGTCGGGCTTGACCCGGCAACGGCTGAAACTTTCAACAGAATGGCCAGAGCCGCCGCAAAAGCGGGGGCCGGGATTATTCTTTCGACCCATACACTTCCGGTGGCACGGATTTTCTGCGACAGGCTGGGTATTATACATGAGGGACGGCTGATGGAGATTTTCGGAACCGATCAGATCGGTAAGGAAGATCTTAAGGATATTTTCTTCAGAATTACTGGAACCGGCCCCGCCGACGTATCCACCTTCTTCCCGGGGACGTACCACACTTCTTCAACTTGTGGGTACAATTAACACGAATTATTAAATTAAATTGTCATATTTAATAAGATTATAATAATTTCTTCTATAAATCCAATTTCAATTTAGATTGGAAGGAACCATGTGAGTTTGGTGAAAACAGTAAACTCCGATTTTCCGAATTCTCCTGTTATTTCATCCGGATCAGCGTTTTCACCTATCATGAAGTAGAACATGCTTCCAGGTCTGAACTGCCAGCTCAGAAGTGCGTTCATCCAGTGGCTTAAATCCCTGGTGTTTTCTCCAAGATTCCATTCGGTACTGAATCTTGAAACCTGAGAAGTAAGCCTTAGGCTGAGGTAGTTGGTAAACATCCAATTCGTGCTCAACTCGAGGGAGCGCCAGTCGGTATCCCTTCTGTCCCATCCGTCGAAGTTCCAGTTGTACTTTCGAGCATCCGAAGTCCAACTCCAGTCAAGATCAGCCTCGAGGAGAATATTCGATACAGGTTTATAATTTATACATGTTCCTGTATAACCGCGTGTGCCTTCGCAGTAAGTGTTCGTGCCGCCCCAGAGGTATCCACTAAGCTTCTTCCTGGAATCGGTGGAGAAGGAGAATCCCATGTCCATTCCTCCATCGTATTCTGTGCCATCGGGACCCTCATACCTGTCTGTCCATGATCCATCGAATCCAAAATTAACACTGACATGATACCTGTTCCGGAATGTTAAACCTGAACTTAGCTGTGCGCCTCGTCCTGTTACAGGACCACCCGGGGCTCGGTCGAACCATGCATATAAATAACTCCCCAGGTGATCAAATACATCACTGTTGCAGAAGGGATGGTACAATCCAGTATTGAACCACGTATTCACATCTCCAGTGGAAGAGGTGTAGCCCGTCATGTTCGCGTTGAAATTTTCCTCGCGGAAAGAACTGCCGCCACTGATATCGAACCTGTCGCTGTCGTAACGGTAGTTTGCCCTGTATGCGAAATTGTCTTTCCATACACCCTCTTCAGAATTCCAGGTACCAGCGATGGCGGAACTTATACTGTGGTCATCAAGGAAACTGATCTGGGCGTCCACAGCTCCCGATCTGCCATACACATAATCGGATCCATCGAAACTGGGAATATCCGTACTGGTACCGCTGAAGCCGATGTAGGTTCCCTCACCGAATTCCCTTAAAATCCTGCCGGCAGTGTAGTTCGTTGGATTCACAAGAGTATTGCCGTCATCCTTTACCGTTCCAGTGTAAGCGTTAAGGAATCCTATGCGGAATCCGTTCGTGGAACCTGTCAGTTTGGCTCCACCAAGTATCGGAATGATATCGCCGTTGGGCGCCACAGAGCCTATTCGTCTGGAGTAAAAAAGCGAGAAAGGCATGCTGAACATGTCCGAGCCCTCCAGAAAGAAGGGTCTTTTCTCCGAAAGGTAGGTTTCCCAGTGGGATAAATTTGCCTCTGTAGGGTCAGCTTCAACCTGACCGAAATCAGGGTTTACCGTAAGGTCAAGCAGAAGTTCGGAGGATAGTCCGATTCTGGCGTCAATGCCGGAATTAAACCATGGATCCCACTTTTCATCTGCGTCAGGCAGGTACTGAACGCGTCCTGCTCCGTAGGGTCTCAATTCTATCCGCCGGGTTGAGGGAAGCGAATTCAGACCGCTGAGGTTACCGAAATTCTTGATCTCTATACTGCCGTTGTCCGCCATTCTGAACAGGAATGCGCTCTCATTAGTTCTGGTAATTGTTCGTTTGAAATTGATGCCCCATTCCTGTTCTTCATCATCGGAATAACAGAGAGCTGAAAAGGGAATCGCGAATTCCGCGGTCCATGCTGAATCCGAAACCGCAGTAGCGCTTTCCCATATTCCATCCCAGTTGGAATCCCAGCCGCTTGCTTCGCACAACCTGCCATCCTGCTGTACGTTATCAATATTGACGAAGAAGTAGTAGGCATTGTTATCATCGTTGTAGGTGTCCAGCCAGATTCCTGCCCACTCGCTGGAGAAATCGTTGTCCCTTGAAGCCACTATTCTTGTGAATTCCTCAGGATGACTGTCGTGCAACATGAAAGCGAAATAGATCGATCTGTCATCGAAGAGAATCCTGACTTCGGTCTTCTCGGTCATAGGCTCTCCGCAGTCAGGTCGATGCTGAATGAAATCTTCAAGAACAGGAATTGCATTGTTCCAGACCACATCATCAGGGATTCCATCGATGACAGGTGGTTCGGAGACTCGTACCGCCTGAACAGTTGTCTGTGAGAAGCAAGCGCAGGTTATTAAAAGCAGATTGAACAGAAATAAAAGCTTCAAATTCGCTACCTTTCAGATAGTCCCGTGAGTATTTCCCACAGAATCAATCCGCAATATAATAAATGGGAGCAAATTTCGGTGAGAACTTCGGACTCTATTGATTATATTCATGCGTATTGAGTAGTCTGAACAATGCGAATGTATATAGAATTTGTGACGGAGGCTGCAAAAAAATGTCCTTTATTTCTGGAGAAAGCGTCAGTTCATTACGATGAAAATAAAGCCAATCATACGCAGAATACCTACCGGCCCCCTCGATGTGAATTGCTACATAGTTGGATGTCCTCATTCTCACGAAGCTGTAATCATTGATCCTGGAGGTCACGGGGAAAAAATCATAAAGTCAATTCAAGAGCTTGATCTGATAGCAGTTGCGCTGATAGATACCCACGGACACTTCGATCATATAGGGGGAAATGCTTACCTGATGACTCATATCGATTCACTCCGGCTTTATGTTCATACAAGCGACCTGCAATATCTCAGAAATGCTCGGGAGCATGCTGACTACTGGAGCATGCAGTTTGAAGATTCTCCCGAACCCACCGATCTGCTTCAAGGGGGGGAAGAAATCATTGCAGGCGATCTGAGACTGAAAATAATTCACACACCAGGGCATTCTCCCGGGGGCATCAGTATATACCTGCCGGGGCATGTGTTCACCGGAGATGCTCTTTTCGAGGGATCCATAGGAAGAACAGATCTCCCAGGAGGGGATTACGACTTGCTGGTCTCTTCAATTAAGAAGAAGCTGCTTTGCCTTCCCGGTGAGACTATCGTACATCCCGGTCACGGCCCCGAAACAACCATATCAGAAGAGAGAAGAAAAAATCCTTTTCTTCAGTGACCGATAACTCCGGTAACCATCCTGAACATGCCGTCAGGTCCCTCGAAGCCTGGTCCTGTCGTATTCATGATAATTGCCACCAGGCTGTCATTGAAAACGTAGACATCTCTTATTCGGTAATTTGAAATGTATTCGTACACTGGCTGCGGTGAGTCATCAAGGTAATGCATGACAGTATTGCCGCTTGAATCCGTGATCAGTACTTCCAGAAGAACTGGCATATCGAACATTGAAAGCCAGTCCGGAGGGGAGTCGGGCATTTCCTTGTGGCTCAATATGCTGAGTCTGTATTCCGGTCCTGTGTACATCAGCGAGCCTGCCCAGGTCACGAATGATACACTTGCCGGTTCCGCGTCTGTATCGGTAAGCGGATGACAGATACAGTGAACACCTTCGTTCCCGGATGAGATTCCCAGACTATCAAGATACGGATATGCTTTCTCCTGAAGAAACGTTCTGGCCGGGTTCATGGAGTTCTCGTAATAGACATACGACCCGTTCTCGTACATCATATCTTCGGTCCATGGAATTTCAAATCTTCGGATGATTTTGCTATCCGGAACAGATATTACAACGATTTCAGCGCCCGGGAATCCGCTTCCATCGGCAATCCAGTATTGCTCAAATGCGGCATAACCTCCATCATCTGAAAAACCGAGAAATTCAGCGGAAGCCAGAAAGGCTGCGCTCGATATACTCGATGCCATTATTAGAAACAGAACAGAGAGTATTGCAGGTTTCACAATTCTCCTTCATCATGTTTTTGGTTGAATCAGGCTAACTTCCCTTTTAAAAGAACACAAAATAGTAGTATAGTTGAAATGACAGTTGAGACAACAGACACTTTTATCAGGGATGGTGCAGAGTGCTTCAGTCGATAAATCCTTTCACCGGGGAAAGAATCAGGTCGTGGAATGAGAATACTTCGGAAGAAATTTTAGATATCCTTGAGAAATCTCAGAGAGCGTTTGAATTCTGGCGTGACATCGGAATAAGTTATCGATCGAAACGGCTGTTGAATCTTGCCAATCTTCTTGAATCGGGCAAACACCATCTGGCAGTGGAGATGGCTGCGGAGATGGGTAAGCCCGTTGAGCAGGGGCAGTCCGAAATTGAGAAATGTGCATTGGTTTGCAGGTATTACGCTGAAAACGGTTCTGATTTCCTTGCTGAAGAAAGTATCGCGAGTGATGCTGATATAAGCTATGTGTGCTATCAGCCTCTTGGAGTTATCTATGCCGTCATGCCATGGAACTTTCCGTTCTGGCAGTTATTCCGGTTCGCGGCACCTGCTGTAATGGCGGGGAACTCCTTCATCCTCAAGCATGCTCCTAATGTTTCGGGATGTTCCATACGCATCCGGGATCTGTTCAGGGAGGCAGAATTTCCCAAAGGCCTGATTGACGTTGTTCTTGTTTCGGAGGAAAACGTTCACGAAGTATCCAGCGGAATAATTGCTGACGAAAGGGTTAAAGCTGTTACGCTTACCGGAAGCGCAAAAGCAGGGAGCGCAGTTGCCTTGGAAGCCGGGTCGTCCATAAAGAAGTGCGTGCTGGAACTTGGAGGAAGTGATCCCGCGATAATTCTTGAAGATGCGGATCTAAGGGACGCAGCCAGGCAGACAGCGTTCTCCAGGCTTATCAATACAGGACAGAACTGTATTGCATCCAAGAGGTTCATCGTCATCGAAAGTGTTTACGATGAATTCCTTGATTTACTTATCGGTGAGATGAAAGCAAGGAAGATGGGCGATCCGATGAAGATGAAAATTGATCTGGGACCGATGGCCAGATACGATCTTCGTGATAATCTGCACCGGCAGGTTACTAAGAGCATAGAGCTTGGGGCAAAATTAGTTACTGGCGGCAGAATTCCGGATCATCCTGGGGCTTTCTATCCGCCTACCGTTCTGACGGGTTGTAGAAAGGGTATGCCTGTTTTTGATGAAGAAACCTTCGGGCCTGTAGCAGCTGTCTGCTCAGTGAAGGATGAGGGGGAAGCTGTTGTGATTGCCAACGATACATCCTACGGACTTGGAGCTTCCGTATATACGCGGAACAGTCGAAGGGGGGAAAGAATCGCCCTTGAGCTGAACGCTGGAGCCTGCTTCGTAAACTCGTTTGTCCGGTCTGATCCAAGGCTTCCCTTCGGTGGAATTGGTCTATCAGGTTTTGGTAGAGAACTGTCTAGAAGTGGTATGCTTGAATTCATGAATTGCAAGACGGTTTATATCATTAACAAATGATGTGTTATAGGGGTCAAATCTTTACTCTTGACATTTAATGTCAAGAGTAAAGATTTGACCCCTATTTGCCTCCCCTATTTGTCCTATGTGCTACGTCCCCAGGGTGCGTTGATAGACGCGGATTCTTCGGTGAAGACGTTTTTCGTAAAATTTCCACATAGCCTGGATCTTTTTATTGTCTTCCAATTCATGGTTGCTCTCAGCAAATTCCATTTTTCTTTTGAAAGAGCTTACTCCCATTTCGTAGGCCAGTAAAGCGTCCACACCTTGCCCCTGGTATGCAGGGAGGATGCCCGCAAGGTAGAAATCCAAAGTCCTGCTATTTTTCATTTCCCTGAGAATATGAATGAAACCGAATGGAAAAAGCCTGCCTTTTGCCTTCTGGAAAGACCTTGAAAGATTGGGCATCGCAATTATGAATCCCACAAGCCTGTCTCCGTCAACCGCGAGTTTGATGAACTCCGGATCAACTTGCCCAAGATAGGTTTTTATGTAGTAGTCTATTTCCTTTTCATCCAACAGAGTCGTACCGTACAGCTTCTCGTAGGATTCATTCAGAACGTCGAAAATCTGGTGTCCCCATCTCTTCGAGAGGTTTTTTTTAGATTTTTCGTTGAATACTTTAACTCTGCTTCTTTTCTTTATCAGGGTTGTCAGGCGTTCCACTTTCTCGGGAAAGGCCTTTGGTACTGTTATCTTATATTCAACGTAGTCAACTTCCTTATCGTAACCTCTGGATGTAATTATATCGTTGTACCACGGTGGGTTGTAGCTACCCGCTATTGTGGGGAGTTCATCGAACCCCTCAATGAGAAATCCTGTCATGTCGTTATCTGTGAAACCCATAGGGCCCGATATCGCTGTCATGCCTTTTTTCGCGAGCCAGTTCTCCGCAGTGCTGAAAAGCGCATTGGCTGTTTCCAGGTTATTCTCGCATTCGAACCATCCGAATCTTCCGCAGTCTTGCTCCAGTTTTTCAATGTACCTTCTGTTTACTATGGCGGCTATACGGCCCACAGTTCTGCCACCGCGCAGGGCCAGAAAGAAACTGGTATCACAGTATCTGTAGGCGGGATTCTTATCCGGATTGAACTGAGCCTTTTCCTGAGAGATAAGAGGGGGAATCCAGAGGGGATCATCCCTGTAAAGTTCGTAAGGCAGCATGATGAAATCGTTCAGTTCACTCTTTGTTTTTACCTGTTCAATAACTGTAGTCATTAAGACTCCTTCTTTGTTTTTATAGGATGAATCTAATCTTATGAACTCTCCGGTCAAATACCCGTATACCATGGAACTATCTGTAATGGATTAACTATCTCTTCATGATGTTATCAGGGAGGAAATACATGGAGAACAATAGCAGGTTTCAGAATAGGCTGATTACACCGACTTTGAGCATTTTGTTTGCTGCGGGTCTGCTACCGTTGAATGCCGCTTCAGCTTCAGATCAGAACAGCAACCGGAGCGGTGCAGTTGATAACCCCGGTTCGAGCGTTGATTTGTCGCGATCCCTGCTCGCCAGAACTTCGGCTCTTTGGAGCAATCCTCAGTGGCAGGAATTCAAGAGAATCTGGAAGAAACTGAACAATATGGAACAAGCTGACGTTAATCACAGCTCCAGCGATCTTGATTATGAAACAATCGACAAAATCAGGACTGAGCTGGACAACAGTTATGTCGAACTCATGGGAATCGCGGAAGAAATTGGAATTGACTCCCTCGATATCGGCCTCCTCCACAAACTGGCAACCGACAGGCTTACATTTCTTTCCTACGGTTCGATGTTTTCCCTGACAAGGATGATGCCGCCGCCCGTTTCAGAGCAGACTGATTATCTTGTCTCTCAGATTGAAGCCAGGCTCGATACCGTTATCCGTCTCAGGGAGGAGGGCCTCATCTCCTCCGGGGAAATGATAACCGCCTTCAGCAATCTAAGATCTTCAATTGACACCTATTTCCTTCTGGAGACTGTCAGCGAAAGAGTCGGTTACGCAGGGGTTCTCTGGTCGGTCAGATGGCCTCTTGAGGCCGATCTGATACCGCCTTATCTCGACAGCATTAAAACCGCGGTACTGGACAGCCTTGAAAATTCAGGAGTAAACAATGAAGAGGAGCGCTGTGTACTGCTCGAGGATCTGGAGGATATGGAAAGATCCATAAGCCGCACCCGGGACAGGCTGCCTGCCCTGCACGATCTTCTTCTGGATCTTGAACTTTTCTGATTTCCACATGAAACATCCCTTATTCGTTTTCGAGATTACACCTCGGTGTAATCTTGCCTGCGTATACTGCTACAATGTATGGAAGGCGGAAGGTGAGCTATACCCCCGGGAACTCTCCGTTCAAGAGATAGAGATCCTTGCGGATTCTATTCTGGCGGCACATCCCGTTTCGGTTACACTTACCGGTGGAGAACCTCTTTTAAGACAAGACATTTGCGAGATAGTCAGCGTGTTTCGTAAACGTGGAATACTGGTTGGAATTGCAACTAATGGCATGCTCCTTGATCGTGATACCGCGAGATCGTTAAAGGAAGCAGGCATTGCATGGCTTGAAGTATCCGTGCCTTCAATTACTGGAAATGGATACAGGAATCTGACAGGCTTCGATGGATTTCACGATGTGAAACGGGCCTTACTTGCCGCTGCCTCAGTCGGAATCCGACTTACTGTTTCACATATAATAACTTCACTTAATCCAGGAGATACCGAGCGGGTTGTTGATCTGGCCTACGCTTTCTCCGCGGACGCGGTCGCCCTCAACAGATTCGTGCCTGGCGGAACAGGTTTTAAGAACAGGCATCTCCTACCTTCTATTGAGCAGCTTGATTCATCACTGAAAAACGCCAGCCACAGCTCACTCATGTCCCCCGGAATGACAGTATACGCTGCCATTCCGGTAGAGAACTGTATCCTGCATCACAACGATTATCCAGGCATTAAATTCGGATCATGCATATGCGGAGCTGGAAAATGGGCGATAAGCCCCTCTGGAGAACTGAGAGTATGCGAGCAGAGTCCGTACGTAATTGGAAATCTCCTGGATAAATCATTCGAAGAGCTGTCACGATCTCAATTCGTTGAGAAATTCCGTAAAGACAACGCGCGTTCAGATTGTACATTGTGTGCTTCCAACAGAGTCTGCGGGGGAGGATGCAGGTTCCTGCGGGCTATACCCATTCGCTGATACATCTGTTAGGTTCATCTCCGACTCTGACAGATTGAACTGGACGGTGAATGGTATAAAAAAATGCAGTAAACTTATCGCTGAGAACCATTGGCTTGCGTATCTCCTGGTATTTGTCGCAGGATTCGTACTTCGACTGATTTGTATTGGATCCAAAAGTCTATGGGTTGATGAAGCCTATGCGGCAGGCCTCATGGATATGAATCCTATCGATCTTGTGAAATTGTCCATTGCCGGTTCTCCCCACCCTCCACTGGCTTTTCTGTTTATAAGATTCTCGACAGTCATTTTCGGTCAGAGTGAAGCTGGCCTGCGCATGATCCCGGCTCTTGCCTCTGCTCTTGCCGCCATTCCCCTCATGTGTTTCATATCAAGAAAAATAAGTTTCAGATCGGCTCTATGGGCGGGTCTGATATGGTCGGTTTCACCTTTTGCGATATCGATGGGGCAGGAGGCATGGCTTTACGGGATCATCTCCTGCTTTGGCTTTCTTTTCATCGATATTGCTGACAGAGCATGGAACTGCAGCAGGAAGGCACTATATTTCGTTGTACCAATTGCTCTTACCGGAATGCTGATTCAGCATATGTTTGGCCTGTTCATTGCTGCGGGATTTGCTCTATACTTCACCGTTCCGCGGAAGCAAAGGCTTCCTTTCAGGCAGCTTGTCCTGGTGTCGGCCATTTTTCTTGTTCTTTACGCGCCCTTCGCTGTTTTGATGGTGAAACAAACCTCGTTCAGGGCTGAGAGGATAAGGCGGGCCGGCATGGACATGGCCGCAGTCTACAGATACCGGTTTATAGTCAGAGTTCCAACGGTCTTCGTAAGGCTCATTCCGGGAGGATTACTTCTGGAAGCTGGCTACGAAATGATCCGGAATGTTAAACAGATAGTCTTCTGGTTCATTATTGGAGCGGGAAACCTGTTGCTGCTTCTTAATCTGTTTCTGAGTAATCTGCTTGACAAAAAATTCAAAGTATGGCTTCTCCTTCTATTTGCAGTTCCCTTCATGATTTTTATTAAGGAAGATCCGACCGTAAGGCATCTGACGATTCTCTGGATACCGTTTGGTTTCGCACTCGCCGCGGCATCACAGAGGTGGAAGTTCGCAGGGCCTTTCATATTCATTGCAGCAGCTATCACGCTTCTTCCATACTACAATATCAACAGTTTTCCTTACCACAGATCGGATTGGAGAGGTGCCACAGCATATGTTGAGGAAAGATTTTCCAGTGATGAAAGCATCCTCATTCTAGGAGGACAATCAGGAGGGCTGGCCTGGGATTACTATTCGTCCGGGAACTTTCCAAGGGCAGCCTTCGGCGGTGAGAATCCCTATATTGAACTCATGGTGTGGGGTAAAAGTCCGAACTCAGCAATAGACAGCTTGATGGATTGTCACGATTCCATCTGGATAGTGTACGATTACTGGGGAGGACCCAAAACTCCGGAACTGACCGATGGCTACAGGATCCTATCGGAAACCCGGATAAGTCCAGTCATGGAAGTAATCCATATTTCGGAGTGATAAGTCATTCCCTTATATGTTCAAGCCCCTTTGAGACAAGTTCTCTAATATGCTCATCGTCCAGACTGTAGAAGATGTGTCTTCCATTTCTGCGGCTTCTGACAAATCTTGCCGTTCTAAGGGATCTGAGCTGGTGAGAAACCGCTGAGACACTCACATTGGTCTGTTCCGCAAGGGCACAGACGCATTTTTCGCCATTGAAAAGAGACATCAGCAGCACCAGCCTGGTCGGATCGGCCATCTGATGGAAAAACTCAGCCAGTATCTCAACTTCTTCATTATCAGCTTTCAGCGTATTTGAAGAATCGATTATTCACCTTCCTTCACATTGTAGCCAAGTTCCCTGATTATCTGTATGGCCTTATTTACATCGAATCTGACACTACCGTCCAGAAAAACAGCCACTTCATCTTCACTTGCCGAGGCGGATACATTCAGTATTCCTGGCAGTATTTCGAGGGCATTGATTATCGAAGTCTCACACACGGAACAGTTCATACCTCCTACACATAATACTTGCTTTAATTCAGAGTTCTTCTTTCCTGAGGATTTCAGTCGATGATCCAAGGCATCTTTGAAAGCGAACCAGGCCGTTCCAGAAAGAAGAAGCAATCCTGCGGCACCACTGAGTAATCCGGTAATAGAATTCGTACCGTGCCCTGAATGGTAAGCGCTGGATACGGGAACGCTGAGTAAGTTGAGCATTCCTCCAGCCGCGAGACTGATGAAAATAACAGTAAACAGGTAGATGAAGAATACCCTCGATCCAAGGGTTTTTCGAACCGCGCCCATGGTCGCGGCATTTGTGGCAGGCCCTGCCATAAGAAATACCAGAGCACTGCCTACAGGAAATCCAGCGTATATGAGACCCGCTGCTATTGGCACAGAAGAAACGGAACAGACGTAGAGAGGAATTCCTATAGCAAGCGCAGCGAGCAGACCCAGCGGACCTGCAAGAACCGGATACCGTGAGAGCTGCCCCGGTTCAAGAAACGTGGTTATTAAAGCGGATATGACAATCCCGAAGACAAGCCATCCGTAGATATCCCTGAAAAGATCGTTGAAGGAATAGTTCCAGATTCGACGTAGAAACGAACCTGTCTCAATCCCGGTACAGGCCTGTACGGTTTCCTGGTTTCTCAGACCATTACCTGTCCTGTCGGCAATGGTTCCTCCCAGAATGCCAGCGAAGAATGCGGCGACTACCTTCGCAAGAGCAACCGGCCATCCAAGAACTGCCCATGTTACTGCTACCGAATCGACTCCGGTCTGGGGAGTGCTGATAAGAAATGATGTGACTGCTCCCAGGGATGCCCCATCCCTTCTAAGACCCATTGCCGCAGGAAGCACCCCACACGAGCAAAGTGGTAACGGAACACCAACCAGAGCAGCTTTTGCACTGCTAATGAATCCCGGTTTGCCCAGATGAGACAATATCCTGTCTTTTTTAACGAAAACATGCAGAAGTCCGGCGAGCAGCAGCCCCAGAACAAGTGAAGGAGCAAGTTCTGTCACTGTATTCCATAACACCTGAAGAAATTCTGAGACCATAGTTGAACCTCTTATTATATTGAATATTTGAACAATTATTCAAATATTATAATATCGATTGATATTTTGTCAACGGATTACTGATTTCAGGCCAGTCAATCATGTTCAGTAGTTAAACT
>JAIORS010000136.1 GCA_021108005.1 Candidatus Aegiribacteria sp. | reverse complement strand
TACTAGTTGTTGCATCCTCCAACAGTTTCCACCGTCCAGAATGGAGGGAGCGCTTCGCACGCGAGGCCGTCGTTCATTTTCTCCACGCGTTCCAGCGGCACTCCGTGAATGTTCCGCGAGTGGGCTGTTTCAGTATCACATTTAACATGGACTATTCTTACGTCGTGGCCGTAGGCCCGGGCAAGGTTGTAATAGGGAGAAATCTCCCACGCCCTTATTGCCGTGTTGTCTACAACAACAACTTCCGGAGAGTTCTCAACGCTTTCTTCCATTGACGCGAGTATTTTCGCGAATTGCCTGAGGCATGAAGCATGAGCTTCTGAAATCAGAGTACCATCGAACCTGTAAACACCATCATCATCCACAAAGAAACTGTCCGCAGAGCATACATGTGCCCCGGGATGATTCTCCTGTGCCCACGTTGATTTACCTGCGCCCGGAAGGCCCCTCATAATATAGATTTTCGCCAAGTGATACTGCTCCGGTTCTCATTTCCGGCAGAGCCGGTATTCTTGAGTCAGGTTTCGATTTCCTTAAGAACACCGAGGAAATCCGTGTATTCAAGCGCCTGCCAGCTTTCGGCTTCCAGGGCTCCCCCGGATCTTGAGATAAGAGATATCTTATGCGCGGTCTCAATATCGGGAGCTTCATAAATATCCATGAAATCGTACGGGCCCAGGATGGCGTAATGGGCTATCCATTTTACTTCCGGACAGGTTTTTTTTACCTTATGAAGCCATTCCTTTCCCATTTGCTTCCTGCCAGTGGCATCGTGCAGGCTCTTTGGGCTGTGTTTTGTCATCAGTACGAATTTCGGCATGATCTCTCCTTTCTTTTCCTTCAATAGATATTGATAAAAACAGTCGCTAATGACAAGTGCCGTCGGGATAGTTCAGGTGAGTGTAAGATGAAAGGAATTCTATTTAGTATATATTCCATAAGCTTCGTGTTTTATATACCGCGGGGAGGTAATTATCCTGAACAGGAAAGCAGTTGTGCTTCTCAGTGGCGGGCTTGATTCCGCCACCACATTGTACATAGCCCTGGATGAAGGTTTCAGTATTCATGCCTTGTCCTTCCGGTACGGCCAGCAGCATACGCTGGAGCTTGAATCGGCAAAGGCAATAGCCAGAGATGCGGGGGTTGCCAATCACATTACAATTTCACTTGATCACAGGCTTTTTAAAGGGTCGGCACTGACGGAACCGGAAGCGGTACCTGAAAACAGGCCTCTGGCAGAAATGGCCGGTGAAATCCCCCCAACTTACGTACCCGCGAGGAATACTGTTTTTCTTTCCATGGCGCTAGCTTACGCTGAAGTGATATGTGCTTATGACATTTTCATTGGTGTAAATGCTCTGGATTACAGCGGTTACCCGGACTGCCGACCGGAATTCATTGCTGCTTTCCAGAAGTTGGCGGAACTCGCGTCGCGGGATGCCGTAGAAGGAAATCCTGCGAAGATTCACGCACCGCTGCTGAACATGACCAAAGCTGAGATAATTGGAAAAGGTCTTGAACTGGGTGTGGATTATTCTCAAACGCTGAGTTGCTACAATCCTGACAACGATGGCAAGGCCTGCGGAAAGTGTGATGCCTGTATATTGAGATTGAATGGTTTCAAGGAGAATGGTTTGGATGATCCTGTCTCATATTCCAATAGGAAGCTTCAGGAAAGATGTATAGAATAAAGGAGATGGTCTATACTCTTCAGGGGGAAGGGTTCAATTCCGGTAAAGCCGTTGTTCTGTGCCGATTTGAGGGATGCAACCTTTGCTGCAGTTTCTGCGATACGGATTTTCAGGGAATCGACGGCCCCGGCGGAGGGGAATTCGAATCCGCAGGCGAACTGGCCGAAGCCATCAGCAGAAAGTGGAAAGGAGACGGAAGTCGTCCACGGGTACTGTGTACAGGAGGAGAACCTCTTCTTCAACTTGACGGGCAGCTTATAAACGCTTTGCACGCAACGGGGTTTGAAATCCTGCTGGAAACAAACGGGACGATTGAACCTCCCGATGGAATTGACTGGATATGTGTAAGTCCCAAGGGAAATGAATATCCTGTAGTAAGAAAAGGAAATGAACTGAAGCTGGCCTTCCCTCAGAAAGGTACTGACCCGGGAAGATACCTATCACTTGATTTTGAACATTTTTACCTGCAGCCGATTTTCGGAATTGATTTGAAAGAGAATACCCGAAACGCGGTTGAATACTGCCTGAACCACACCCGATGGATTCTGAGTCTTCAGATTCATAAGTATACAGGTATACCGTAGAGGAGATAACGAAATGGAAGTTTACAGAGAATTCAAGTTCGATGCCGCCCATCTTCTCCCGAACCTTCCTCCAGGGCACAAATGCGGCAGGCTCCATGGGCATACGTTTATAGCTGTGGTTCATCTGGAAGCCGGGGTTGGAATCGAAACAGGATGGGTCAGGGATTTCGGAGAGATTAAAGAAGTATGCACTCCTGTGATCGACCAGCTTGATCACTCGTACCTGAACGATCTCCCTGGGCTTGAGAATCCCACAAGCGAGAATATCGCAAGATGGGTTTGGAACAGGCTTAAACCTGCTATGCCAGAACTCAGTATGGTGGAAATAAAGGAAACGTTATCAACAGGATGCAGGTACAGAGGACAGGATAAAGTATGAACGATGTTCAGAACAACCCTGATTTCAGAAATATCACCCTGGATGAGGCGGGTATCAAGGATCTGCAGTATCCTGTAACACTGCTTGACAGGGCAAATGAAAGACAGAAAACCGTAGCTGTTATCTCCATGTCGGTGGAGCTTCCCCACCATTTCAAGGGTACGCATATGAGCAGGTTTGTGGAGGTTCTCGCGGCACACACATGTGAGTTCAACGGCAGAACAATTCCAGCGATTCTTACCGAACTGAAGCAGATTCTTGATGCCGAATCGGCAAGGATGACGGTCAGCTTTCCCTATTTTCTGGAGAAAGCAGCTCCGGTAACCGGGATTGCCGCGAAAATGAACTATCAGTGCGTCTTTTATGGAAAGAGCGGCCCTGAAGGGGAGGATTTCGTTTTAAGCGTAACTGTGCCGGTAAGCAGCCTCTGCCCATGCAGCAGGGAAATAAGCAGTTACGGAGCACATAATCAGCGTGGACATATAACGATTGAAGTACGGAGTTTCCCAGACGAGGAAGGAATTCCCGCAATAATATGGATAGAGGAGCTGATCGAAATAGCGGAATCGTCAGCTTCTTCATCCGTCTATACCGTACTGAAAAGACCTGACGAAAAATACGTTACTGAACTTGCCTACGACAATCCCGTATTCGTCGAGGACATGGTTCGTAACGCGTCTGAAAGACTTATGGAAGATGACAGGTTAATGTGGTTTCAGGTCACCGCTGAAAACCAGGAAAGTATACATAACCATACAGCCTACGCCCGATTCGAATGGGAAAGGGACGCAGGTATCTAATCGTTTCCGTCCCAATTGTATTCCGCGTCCACTGAAATAGATATTCCGCCCCTGACCCCGAAATCCGCGACAACCCTGCACCAGCGTGGTTCCAGAGCTTCTACCAGATCGTCCAGTATCATGTTCGCCACATGCTCGTGGAAAACTCCCTCATTTCTGAAGGACCAGAAGTAGAGCTTCAGCGATTTCGACTCGACTATTCTTTCATCTGGAACGTATTCTATGGTTATTGCAGCGAAGTCCGGCTGACCTGTTTTAGGGCACAGGCAGGTGAATTCATCGCTTGTCAGAGTAACGATGTAATCTCTGTCACAGTGATGGTTGGGGAATGTTTCCAGTTTCCTCCCGGGTTCGTTGCCGCCACCAAGGATTGATAGATCTTTCAAATCAGTATCATCCGTCATTGGACATTTTCCTCCACTCCATATAAAATCTGGGATCGAGAACAGGGCAGACGGTATCCTTTACCGGCCTGCACCATTCGCGCAAGTCCAGCCCCATTTCCTTCCAAATATGTCTGCTTTCAACAATGAACCTCCAGCGCCATTCCGGTTCGTTGTTCTCCCATTCAAGAGCTTCCTGAAGGAGTTCACGCTGTGATGTCCCGCTCCAGGCTATTTCAAGCTTTGTAAGACGCTTTGACAGCCAATCTTCCGTATGCAGCTGCGCTTTGACTTTTCCGGTTCCAAGCAGCCTTCCCGACCGGACTTTGAGAATACTCTTCAGATCTCCCTCCCCCGAACAGAGGGAAAGACATTTCTCGAAATCATTTCTTGCTTCTGCAAGCCTGTAAACAGGTCCGGTTCTGAGCCTTTCGGCCGCTTCGATGTTGTTTTCCTTCTCATGTTCTTCGGCAGCCTTCTCGAACAGTTTTTCCGCCTCTTTCCACTTCCCGGAATGGCATGCCAGATCGGCCATTATGGAGTATCCAGGCGGCCAGGAGGGATTATTCGACACAAGTTCTCCACAGATATCTCCAGCAGCAGAAAGGTTCCCCAGCTGCAGGAGAATTCTGATTTCTTTCCTTCGAAGTTTTCTCAGTCTGGATGGATCCGACTCCGAAACCATCCGGTTCCTTATCGAGAGAAGCTGCCTTCCCAGAAAACCTTCAGATGATACTGCCACAATGAACACCCTTTCCTGAATCGCAGCTCAGATCCATTTTTTCTTCCTGAAATACGTAAGCATTCCCAGGCTTACTACCAGCATAATTCCAAGTATCGCGTAATAGCCATACTTCCAGTCAATCTCAGGCATATATCTGAAATTCATGCCGTAAACCCCAGAGATGAAAGTCAGGGGAATGAAAATCGTCGCTATGATAGTAAGGACCTTCATTACCTGATTCATCCTATTGCTTACGCTTGAAAGGTACATATCATGCATCCCGGATATAATGTCCCTGTAGGTCTCCACAGTATCAATAACCTGTATGGTATGATCGTACAGGTTCCTGAGGAAAACCGCTGTCGGCTCCCTGACAAGTTCCGATCCGCTCTTCTCCAGAAGTGCGATTTCTTCTCTCAACGGCCAGACGGTTCGCCGCATGAAGAGCATAGCCCTTTTGAATCTGTGTATCTTCGTTACTTTATCAGGGTCCGGATTAGTAATGACCTGGTCCTCAATATCCTCGATCTGGTCTCCGATGGTCTCGAGTATCATGAAATAGCTGTCCACTACAGCATCTATAAGAGCATACGCGAGATAGTCAGCCCCCGCCTTGCGGATTCTTCCTCGGCATCCCCTTATTTGCTCCCGTACAGTATCGAAAACATCACCTGGCTTCTCCTGGAAAGTAATAACGTAATTGTCTCCAAGAATCACGCAAACCTGTTCGGTTTCCATGCCTGTAGAGATATCGGAATAGCTTAACATCTTCAGCACGATGAATAAATAGCTGTCGAAGTCCTCGAATTTCGGTCGTTGCATGGTATTAACAATATCCTCGACCGTCAAGGAATGAATGTTGAAGAATTCCCCGATTTTCTCAATGGTTCCTGTATCATGAATGCCATCAACGTTAATCCAGACGACATCGGAGGACTTGCAGAGACCGGCGCACTCCTTCGGAGTTGAATTCTCCTTTTCCTCGTGCAGGTTTTCGTTGTAGCGGATATAGGACATCCTGACTTTCTCCATTTTCCTTCTGCCTATGAAAAGGGGAGTTTCCGACGACTGACCGCCCTTTTCATGCGCCCTGCCGGAGGAGTACATTCTATCAGCCATAAAGGGCTCCCTTCAATAGAGCTGAAACAAAGAATCAAACCGCTTTCAATATAATTCTGCAAAAGCATGCTTTTCAAGTTTTGTAAGTGCCGCAAGTGGCGTCCGACCCCTCTAACCCCATAAAATATCTAAACTGAAGAGCCTGTCAAACAGTGATAGACTGCCTGACAATCACCGAAATCCATTTGGAATATTTACTGATTTTCTGTGTATTATCTGTACAGATTAAGGGAGGCTCACAATATGATCACGATGATTCTATTAATATTGACCGTTTCGGGAGCAGCCGAAGCAGCGGACGAGACCGTATTCGTACATGAATGGGGAGTTGTTCTTATAGATGAGGTTCTCCCTGTTGCGATTGGGGCTGAAAGGGGTTTTCTTGAAGAGAACGGTATGCTGCAGCCCTATTACTCCATGATAGTTGACGCTCCGGTGTTATGGTTTCATGGGCCTGAATTCACGGGCACGATGACCGTGGAAGTGCAGAACGGGTATTTTTCGCTTCTGATTCCAATTCCTTCAACAATTTCCACATGCGATGAAACGATCCCTGTTTTCAGGGATGAAGAGAACTACCTTGCTGTCTGGGACGATCTTAGCTTCAGCCATTCCGATGGAATGCCCTGTGACAGGCCCGTTGATAAAGAGGGGATCAGCACCGAGGAGGGCTTCCAGTGGGCGATGCCGTTCTGGCGAGAAGTCCCCGCGCTGACGGTATCGTACGAACCTGCTTCTTACGTTGACCGTTTCATCTACTACGAATGTTCCGCAGCCCACCTTTTTGGGGAGCAGGATCCCCTCGAGGATTTCCTGCGTGGGGCTATTGTGTTTCATGAAGAAGATGGAAAACTTGCAGCCGATCTCGTAGTTGCTCCACGAAACAGAATTCGTATTGAAATTGCTGTTTTAGATGAGGGGATACTGGAGGTGCTCTCCGGCTGGGGCGGCGATGAATTTCTGGACGAAGAGATAAATGCCCTCTGGAAAACCTGGAAGCCAGGTCTTCTTACAAGATGCTTGAGTTACGGTGAAACCGTTGTTGTGTTCCCCCTTACGGATGACCAGATTGAGTCGATCAGTACAATCGATCTTCGGATTGACCAGGGTTACAGTGTGGAATACTCCCGCCTGTTCCTGGCCATGGGGAGTATTTAG
>JAIORS010000135.1 GCA_021108005.1 Candidatus Aegiribacteria sp. | reverse complement strand
CAGCTGTGATTTATGATGTGAAGGGTGAAAAAACGTAGAATCGTTCAGATTAGGTAAAGGTAAGAAGAGATAATAGTCTGGCTCCAACCTTGACAGAGTTGTGATCACTATTGACGTAACTGGATTGCACATGATAGTAGTTGAGCGAAGAGGTTCACGGAGAATATAGTGTCTGCTATTCAACCGGAGTGAAGCATGAACATATTTGAAGAATTCAGAAAGATCGTAAAGGCTATTGAAGTCAATAACCTGAAATATGCTTTAGTCGGTGATGTTGCGCTTTCATTTCATGATCAACCCCGATTCACAAAAGATATCGATTTACTATTGAGCCCGGACGATATAGATAACTTTGCTGATGTTCTCTTAAAGCTTGATTTCTTTGTGTCTGCAGTTCCCTGGGCTTTTAAAAATGCTGATATTACTTTGCACAGATTTATTAAGATTGTGGGGGAAGACCATTTACAGCTGGATGTTCTAGCAGCAAATAGCGAGCGATCTCAACAGATTATTCTGAAGGCCTTAGATGCAGAATCGGAATATGGAACGGTGCGAGTTGCATCAGTTGAAGATCTTATTTGGATGAAACGAAAGAGGAATTCTGATCAGGATCAGGTAGATATCAGAATGCTTGAGAAAGGAAAGAGTGAAACGAATAGATAGAGTGCTTAAAGAGCTCAGTTCACTCTATGAGTTTAACAAAATGATAGCATTGTATAAATTCAAAGATTATGGGAATCTCCAGAAAATCAAATCCAGTAAAACTGATTATGAATCTCCTTCAGCTCTTCCGTCAATGAAATCGGGGAAACAGCATTGATAACGAATCGGTGGACTAGTTTTGCCTCTCCTGGAGTCCTTTTGCGGATACTTGTTCTTGTTACGGCGACATCGCTTGCTGTTGCTGATTCAGAAAGTCTGGTAGTGGCTCTTTATCCCGGAGAGTATGAAATAGTTCAGGGTTCTGGCGGTCAGACAATTGAAATGGAAAACTTCAGCCAGCTGATGGAGCCCGGAAAACCTCTTCTTCCCATGAAGAGGTTCCAGATTCTGCTTCCCCCGGGCGCCAGAGCGGTCTCTGCAAACGTTATTAGTTCCAGCTCTGCTGAGTTACCACTTGAGTGTGAGATCCAGCCATTCGCGGGATTTCTTCCTCTTCCGGGCTCACCGTATCTTGAAGAAGAGCTGGCCAGACTTGATGAAGAATGGCAAGCCAACTATGAAACAACATACCTAAGTGACAACGCATATCCACACCGGATTGCCTGGCTTTCCGGAGCCGGTACTCTTCGCAAATACTCTTATGCATCGATAGCTTTCTGCCCGATCACCTATCATCCGATTTCCAGGCGGCTTATATACCACGATCGTGTTGATGTAGCCATTAACTATACACTGCCTGCTATCGGAAGTGCTGAAGCACAGCATATCGAGCAAATGCTTGCAGACTGTGTTGCAGATGAGAGGGCTCAGGAGCTTTTTTTCAATTACCTCGAATTTGCCGGTGAATACACTTCCAGCAGGATTGAAGCGTCTTTGGACGATGTGTACGATTATGTCATCATAACTACCAGCGATCTGGTCGGTGCCATTACATCATCCACTTTCCCCGCATGGAAGGCGGAACTCGGATACAGTCTGAAAACCGTTCTGATAACCGACTCTTTGATTGCAGATCAGCCGGGTTGTGATCTGGAAGAACAGATAAGGAGCTTCCTCAGGGAGTATTACGGGCCTTGGGGAATTGAATATGTCCTTTTTGTGGGTGACTATGCCACAGTCCCGATGCGTATATGCTATCCTGACCCGTCTTTCCACGTATACGATCCATCCAATCCCGGTCTTATAGCGCCCGGTACGCCCACCGATTTTTACTACGCCGACCTTTCATACCCTGATTCCGTGTCTTGGGATTCTGACAATGACGGTTATCCAGGTGAGTACGATCAGGATCTTCCCGACTTTCTTCCGGAGATTTATGTGGGAAGGATACCGGTGAATGACACCGGTCGTATCACATATACCCTCAA
>JAIORS010000134.1 GCA_021108005.1 Candidatus Aegiribacteria sp. | reverse complement strand
TGTCGTCAGCTCGTGTCGTGAGATGTTGGGTTAAGTCCCGCAACGAGCGCAACCCTTGCTGTTAGTTACCATCGGGTAATGCCGGGGACTCTAGCAGGACTGCCGGTGATAAACCGGAGGAAGGTGGGGATGATGTCAAGTCATTATGACCCTTTACACCCTGGGCTAACCACGTGCTACAATGGTCGGTACAAAGGGGAGCAATACCGTGAGGTGGAGCAAATCCCATAAAGCCGGCCTCAGTACGGATTGCAGTCTGCAACTCGACTGCATGAAGCTGGAATCGCTAGTAATCGTGGATCAGCATGCCACGGTGAATACGTTCCCGGGCCTTGTACACACCGCCCGTCAAGCCATGGAAGTTGGTAGCACTCGAAGTCGTCGACCCAACCTCGTGAGGGAGACGCCGAAAGTGAGACTAATGACTGGGGCTAAGTCGTAACAAGGTAGCCGTACCGGAAGGTGTGGCTGGATCACCTCCTTTCTAAGGTGTACAATGAATGGTTAAATCCATTCATGTTACTCAGGTTGAGCGCAGGCCAGGCCTGCGATTCCGTCTTCTCCTTAACAGGTTAACCTGGAGAGATCGCACGTCTGACATGGGCCTGTAGCTCAGTTGGTTAGAGCGCACGCCTGATAAGCGTGAGGTCACTAGTTCAACTCTAGTCAGGCCCACCACGCTTGTTACTCCAGATGATTATCTCGGGGGTGTAGCTCAGTTGGGAGAGCACCGGCTTTGCAAGCCGGGGGTCGCCGGTTCGAGCCCGGCCATCTCCACCAGACAGCCTGATAAAATAATTTCAACGAGTTTATCGTACAGTTCTTTGACATCTATGCAGGGAAAACGAGATCAAAATCCGTTTCTGTAATCTTAGTATTAATATTTGTGTAGAAGCTACTAAGAGCATACGGTGGATGCCTTGGCACAGGCAGGCGATGAAGGACGTAGTAAGTTGCGATAAGCTTCGGTGAGGTACAAACAACCTTTGACCCGAAGATTTCCGAATGGGGAAACCCACTCAGGCTAATCCCTGAGTATCCCTTTACTGAACACATAGGTTTAGGGAAGCAAACCCGGAGAACTGAAACATCTAAGTACCCGGAGGAAAAGAAAGAGAATTCGATTCCCCCAGTAGTGGCGAGCGAAAAGGGAACAGTCCAAACCGAGCGGCGTGTAAGCAGCGCGTGCGTTGCGCCGTCGGTGTTGCGGGAAGTAATCGGAGGAGCGCGTATCTCCTCGGATCGAAATGTCATTTAGCAGAATGTTCTGGAAAGTACTCCCAAAGAGGGTGAAAGGCCCGTAAGCGAAAAATGACACTGGATCTGGAATACTCTCCCAAGTAGTGCCGGACACGTGAAATCTGGTATGAATCTGGGCAGACCACTGCCTAAGACTAAATACTCGCCTGTGACCGATAGTGAACTAGTACCGTGAGGGAAAGGTGAAAAGTACCGCTGGCGCGGAGTGAAATAGTACCTGAAACCGTATGCTTACAAGCAGTCGGAGCCCCCTTGAGGGGTGACGGCGTGCCTTTCGTATAATGAGCCGGGGAGTTACTCGTATGTAGCAAGGTTAAGGCCTTAAGGGCCGGAGCCGAAGGGAAACCGAGTCTGAATAGGGCGTATAGTTGCATGCGGTAGACCCGAAGCCAGGTGATCTACCCATGGTCAGGATGAAGCTTGGGTAAAACCAAGTGGAGGTCCGAACCCACTAATGATGAAAAATTAGGGGATGAACTGTGGGTAGGGGTGAAAGGCCAAACAAACCTGGAAATAGCTGGTTCTCTTCGAAATAGCTTTAGGGCTAGCGTCGTGCAAAAATGTACCGGAGGTAGAGCACTGGATGGGTGAGGGGGCCAACAAACCTACTGACCCCAACCAAACTCCGAATGCCGGTTACATGTTCCACGGCAGTCAGGCTACGAGGGATAAGCTCCGTAGCCGAGAGGGAAACAACCCAGACCACCAGCTAAGGCCCCTAAGAGTACGCTGAGTGCATCAAAGGAAGTGAGAGCGCTCAGACAACTGGGATGTTGGCTTAGAAGCAGCCATTCATTTAAAGAGTGCGTAATAGCTCACCAGTCAAGCTTTCATGCGCCGATAATAATCGGGGCTAAGCGTACCGCCGAAGCTGTGGACTCCGACCTTTGGTCGGAGTGGTAGAAGAGCGTTCCATTCGCGCCGAAGGTGTTCTGTAAGGAATGCTGGAGCGTATGGAAGTGATCATCCCGGCATCAGTAGCGACAATGAGGGTGAGAAACCTTCACACCGATAGCCTAAGGTTTCCTGGGCAAGGCTGATCCGCCCAGGGTTAGTCGGATCCTAAGCCGAGGCCGAAAGGCGTAGGCGATGGGAAGCAGGTTAATATTCCTGCACCACCGGATAGGTGTTTGAGCGATGGAGTGACGCAGAAGGTAGGGTCATCCGGGTGATGGAAATCCCGGTTCAAGCTCGTAGGGAGAAGAGACAGGAAAATCCGTCTTTTTGTTAATTCTGAGGAGTGATGACGAGAGCCCTAGGCTCATAAAGTGACCGGTTCCATGCTGCCAAGAAAAACTTCTAAGCGAATCTATCAGGTGTCCGTACCCCAAACCGACACAGGTAGGCAAGGAGAGAATCCTGAGGTGTTCGAGATAACTATGGTTAAGGAACTCGGCAAAATTATCCCGTAACTTCGGAAGAAGGGATGCCAGATCTGGTGAAGATGCTTGCCATCGGAGCTGGATCAGGCCGCAGTGAAATGGCCTGGGCGACTGTTTACTAAAAACACAGGTCTCTGCTAAGTCGCAAGACGATGTATAGGGACTGACACCTGCCCGGTGCTGGAGCGTTAAGGGGAAGAGTTAGCCTTCAATTATGTTGGCGAAGCTTAGAACTGAAGCCCCAGTAAACGGCGGCCGTAACTATAACGGTCCTAAGGTAGCGAAATTCCTCGTCGGGTAAGTTCCGACCCGCACGAATGGTGTAACGACTTGGGCACTGTCTCAACCATGGACTCGGCGAAGTTGCAGTAGCGGTGAAGATACCGTTTACCCGTGGAAGGACAGAAAGACCCCGTGCACCTTTACTGCAGCTTGACATTGGCTTTCGGCGTATAATGTGCAGGATAGGCGGGAGACTATGAAACCATGGCGCCAGTTGTGGTTGAGTCGCCCTTGAAATACCGCCCTTTGTATGGTGGAATTCTAACGGAGAACCGTTATCCGGTTCCCGAACAGTGTCAGGTGGGTAGTTTGACTGGGGTGGTCGCCTCCTAAAGCGTAACGGAGGCGCACAAAGGTTCCCTCAGCGCGGTCGGCAATCGCGCGTCGAGTGTAAAGGCATAAGGGAGCTTAACTGCGAGACAGACAAGTCGAGCAGATACGAAAGTAGGTCTTAGTGATCCTGCGGTCCCGAGTGGAAGGGCCGTGGCTCACCGGATAAAAGGTACGCCGGGGATAACAGGCTTATCGCCACCGAGAGTTCATATCGACGTGGCGGATTGGCACCTCGATGTCGGCTCAGCGCATCCTGGGGCTGGACCAGGTCCCAAGGGTTGGGCTGTTCGCCCATTAAAGCGCTACGCGAGCTGGGTTTAGAACGTCGCGAGACAGTTCGGTCCCTATCCTCCACGGGCGTAGGAAGTTTGAGGGGTTCTGCTCTTAGTACGAGAGGACCGGAGTGGACGCACCTCTAGTGTACCGGTTGTCCCGCCAGGGGCATCGCCGGGTAGCTATGTGCGGACTAGGATAAACGCTGAAAGCATCTAAGTGTGAAACCGGCCCCGAGATTAGACTTCACGATCATTTATGATCCTTAAGGCCACTCAGAGACTATGAGTTTGATAGGCTGCAGGTGTAAGCATGGTAACATGTTCAGCCGAGCAGTACTAATCGGCCGTGAGGCTTCTACACTAAATATTACTACGGTTATAACGGATTTCTTGATTTCCTGCATAGATTTGAAAGAACTGGCAAATGCCGGTGGTCTTAGCGGAGGGGCCACACCCGTTTCCATTCCGAACACGGAAGTTAAGCCCTCCAGCGCCGATGGTACTAGTTGGGTCACCTTCTGGGAGAGTAGGACACTGCCGGCTTTAATTTCGCAAAGAAGACCCCCGGGTTTCCAACCCTCCCGGGGGTTTTCTCGTTCAGTTCACGCATAGGAGGGTAATATGAGCTTTCAATGGATGCTATCAGAGGCATCTTCGAAGGTGAGATAACCAACTGGAGTGATTTGGGCGGAAGTGATGAGATCATCATTACCGTAGCCAGAGAAGAGGGACGGTCAGCTGGGTATCACCTTAACAGCATCATTCTCCGAACTGCCTGATGATTACCAACTGTGATAACTGCAAAATAGATACCCTGCCCAAGCGATTCTCCGGAGTTGTCTCTGCCATCCCAGAAGAGCAGCAGCTCTCCGGCGGGACGCATTTCTTCCATAAGCGATGCAACCTGCCTGCCGCTTATATCGTAAACCACAGCAAGCACCTTGCTTGAAGTCGGCAGGGTAAGACGTAATGCTGTCGATGACGTGAACGGATTGGGATATGCAGGGAAAAGAGAAGGGGGCATCATTCCCGGAGCTGTTTCCCCCCCCTCAATACCGGTCGGGTAGCCTGCAACCTCCAGAGATGGATCACCAAAAAGGTTGACATTGTATAGATTCCCGTACTCGTAGATATGTGACCAGCCGTAAACGGTCGTAGCATCGTACTTGCCGTCGTACAGGGCAACTCCCACATGCTCGCCTTCACTTATAAGGTAACGGTTGAAATCGAAGCATATCTGCTCCGCTCCGCCGGGGTTATTTTTCCAGTCTGACGAGATAGCCGAAGGTCTCGAAGCGCTCACCATGCCTACCGCTGAGCCAGACCCCGGTTTAGTTGCAAGGTCAATGCCCAGGTTCCCCCATGCGTTTGGTTCAGGATAACCCACATTGCACGAGATCGCAAATACAACCGAAGGATAATCATCATCCAGATTGGTTGAAGTAACAGTGTTAAGCAACGAGAGGTTATAAAACTCTCCATTACTCGATTCGGGAACACCATCACCGTCATCCCATTCCCAAACCGACCGAGAGACACTGTTAGACCAGCCATGTCCTGACCAGTTGACCACCGCAAACTGGCCGTTGCGCCAATGATTGATAAATACACCCTCACTCACAGCTGGCCAATCGAACAGAGATGTCACGATACCAAACTGTTCACTCATGTGTGTGATATTCCAGCCGTCCATAAGACCGGTTTCGATGGAGTCTATCACAGAAGCTCCGTCAATAAACGGATATCCGCTGAAATTCTGATTCTCAAAAAACAGAATGGTGGTCGGATGGAGAACATTCTTTTTCCAGCTCCCGGCATCCTGCTCAAAAGTAACGGTTTTATTAAGGGTGTACGTAATACGACCGGTGTCATTCACCGGAATCCTTCCAACATAGATCTCCGGAAGAAAGTCGGGAAGATCCTGGTTGTACTCACCGACAAATCCATCTCCGTCCAGATCCCAGGACAGCGAATCAGGATAGGACAAGTCTGTGTAGTACTGGTCGGTGGGCGTACCTGGCGCGAAAAGATTTGGATTGGACGGATCATATACGTGAAAAGACGAGTCAGGATAGCATATACGCATCGGGACTGTGGCATAGTCACCTACAAAGAGTACATATTCAATTCCCCATAGCCCGTAGTACTCCCTGAGGAAGTTCCTTATCTGCTCCTCCAGATCCACACCCGGCTGATCAGCTATCAAAGGGTCGGTTGTAAGAACGGTTTTCAGACTGTACCCGAGTTCCGCCTTCCATGCGGGAAAAGCGGATGATGTAACAGAGCCGATCAGGTCGCTGGTGGTTACGATAACGTAATCGTACAGATCGTCAAATTGCGCCTCAATTCTGCTGGAAGTGTATTGTCCGGCGAATGTCCGGTAGTTGATAAAAAGCCGCTCTGCCCTTTCATCGGCAACGCAGTCTGCAAGGAGTCGCTCTATATGCTCCGCCTCGGCATCTCCCTCGTCAGGCAGCGTGTAGTTAATGGCTACATCAACACGATCATGGTAAATAAGCCGCCGGGAAATCGGATGATAGGTGATCGGGCAGAAAGCTATCGATGCATAAGAGTATTTGCGAAGGGTGCCTGCTCCGGATAGCCAGGCGATCCTGTCAGGATACGGTTGGTCACTGAGGTAAACGATTTCGTGGTTTGCATGCCACTCTTCATCAAGCCTGACAAGCTCTTCTTCCAGATACGGTGTGTTGAGAAGAGGGAGAACTCCCTCGAATGGCTGAATGTCGTAATAAGAGGGTAATTCATCTGCACCGGAACCGATCACGTCCACAGATACCGCTCTGGCGCCCGGGGGAAGCAGAATCTGGAATCGTTTCATGGGAAGCATGGGCTTTCCGGGGGTCATCAGCTGGCTGAAGCCTTCCATCTCTATTCTGTGACCATCGAGATTTTGAACTATTTCATACTCTCCGGAATGGAGACTTACCACCAGACTCCCTGAATAGGCAGCGGCTATCGATGTCACTGCAAGAAGAACAAACATCTGCAGAAGGACTCCGGACGAAGTACATCTACTCCATCGACTTGTATTCAATGCTACATTTTTCAAAGTATGGTCTCCTTGTCTGATAATGGTGAAGTGGTTTCTGATAATCAATCCAGTATTTCCGGATTCTTCATAGCAATTACCCTGTTCAACAGGCTGTTTTATTAGCATCATTCATTGACGGTAAAGGTTCTAAATAGTATTACAATTATTCTGTTGATAAAAAAGATGCAGAAACGGATACGATTTAGTATAGTAGTATTATAAAGAAATAAGCCTTTTGACAGGGTTCGTTACGATCCATTAAACAAAAAAGGAGTGAAAGATGAAAACTGTGGCACTTTCGATTCTCGTTTCGCTGTTGCTGGTCATTCCTGCAATTGCAAGCGAGACCACTGAGGATACAGGAGCTACTCTTCCTGCAGATATTTCCGAAAGTGGCAATGCCGGGCCCATCTGGGATGGACCCAAGGATGTCCTGTGGGATAACGGTCCCCTCGTTACAAGTGTCGGAACGGGTGTTGGCGGAGCTGACGAATCCATTGTGGACGCTTCGGAGGTTGTTAACGGTTTCGGTTGCCAGTGGGGAGCAGATATCAGGCTGGCTGATGACTTCACGGTTCCATCAGGAGAAACGTGGGAAATTAGTACCTTAACGGTGTTTGGCTACCAGACAGGTTCCGGACCTCCATCAACTATCCTCGAATGTTATATAGAAATATTCGACGGACACCCCGAAACAAGTACATCCGTTTATGGCGATCTTTTCACTGATGTCATGACTTCTTCGTCATGGATGAACTGTTACAGAGTTAAACCTCCCACTTCGGGCACAAGTACCGATAGACCCATTATGGCCAATGTATGTGAGTTTGCATCTCCTATAGTCCTATCGGAGGGAACATACTTCCTTGTCTGGCAGCTTGATGGAACCGGGTCATCAGGTCCCTGGACTCCACCTGTTACAATAAACGGCCAACTGAACACCGGGGATGCTATTCAGTATTTCGATTCCATGTGGAATCCTATAGACGATAGCGCTTCACTGGAGCCAAAGGGACTTCCATTCATACTTGAAAACAATTCAGGTGCCCTCGATAATGAAACCTGGGCTACAATAAAGACGATATTCTAAGCGAGTAGCATCTAAGATAAGAAGGGGATATGGCAGTTATGCCATATCCCCACATCTATTTTACCGGAAACATCAGGCGGGTGCAGGTTACGGGAGCAGTAACAGTTTTGCCACACACTGAGCAGAGCCCACTCTGGCACGGGCGTAGTAGATGCCCGCATTAGCGTGAGTACCGGCCTGAATGTCTCCGTTCCACTGAACCGATGCCTCTCCATCTGAAAGAACATCAGCTGTGAGCCTCTGAACGATTCTCCCCTGCAGATCGTAAATATCGATCGTCGGATTTGCAGCCGCGATAGTACCGTTCCAGTTCAACTGAATATCAACAACGCTGCTGAATGGGTTCGGAGTAAGGATGAGATCGATATTTGTTGTGAGTTGTGATGGATCAATAGAAATTCCAAGAGGATCATATGCGGTGAACTGATAATCAGGGCCACCGGAACTTGAAACACTGGCTATAACAAGAACAATCTGGTCGAGGGGATTGGTTAGGTTGTTTATTTCAAGTGATCCGCTTTGTGTTGGCTCATCAAGAGTCATCGGAAGAACCACGATGGAGTCTGGACGAAGAAACAACACCCGAACACCGAATTTGTTGCTATCGGAACCGTCAAAAGTAAGCGTGAGATTCTCGATAGAGATAACTTCAAAACGGTAGTAGTCTGTCGCCCAGTTATTTACTGTCCCATTGGCAGCCACAGGATACGATGAATATGTTTTTGCGTAAAATGGGGGAAGATCATCACCGATATAACCGTACCTTCCATCTACGAGACTGGTGTCATCCAGGAAATTGGCAACTGACCAGTCAATAAAAATATCATCGGTGTTCTCAGAATAGCCGAAATCATCAAGGACGTTATCGTAACCGGCCATGGAATTGGCAGGCTCATGCACCAGCGCGAAAACAGCAGGATGTCCGCCGTAACGCTCAAAGAAGTAGAGTGACCAGAGATAGGTCTGAATGTAATCGGCCCAGTTACCGTCCCACACCGTCAGGTTGTTGTCGGGGTGGTTGTTGAACGATGTGATTACGTCAGGGTGTCCGTAAAACCACATTGCGAGTTCGGCCATACCCTCATCAACCCATGTGCTTTCATCATCATCGTATTTCCAGTGGATCAAGTGCTCGAACTCATGCGCTGCTACCGCGAGCATATAATCTCCGGAAGGGCCTCCCGAGCTTGCGGTATTGAGGTAGAGAACCTCACATTCGTTGCTTGGATAACCGGGAAATGTGCCATCGGGATACTCATCGAAGTAGAAAAAGAAGCCGTCTGCAGCTACATGGAAGTTGTACCACATAAGGTAAATACGTGGATCGTTATCAAGTTCGTCCGGAGGAACCCCGAAAGAGAGGCTGTCAATTTCATAAATGCCCCGGTTGGGATAGGGGCCGATACTGGAGTTTTCCCAGTGCTCAAGGATGGAGTCCACATCAGCCTGATTTATTGTTACATTCCATTCACAGTCTCTGACCATTACATAGCCACGGTCGCTCTTCCCGCGAACCACGCACGTGTCCTGTATGAAGTGGGGCGGCATAGACTCCCATGTGAAAAGGTACCAGATCCACGAATCTCCGACCTGCGGATTTGGTGGGGGAGTGAGGCGAACTTCAGAATCTGTCACACGGTCGATGGGACCCATTTCTTCAAGGGATGGGAGCTGAATCTCATGGCTGAAAGCAGGCTCCTCCCCGAAGGCAGAAACAGTGAACACAGCTAGAATCGTTACCAGTATCATTGTTCCGTTACAATTGCTTAAAAACACCTGATTCCTCCAGAAGCAAAAGAAAATAGTTTAGTTCCTACTGATGAAATATAGTCTCACTTATATCCCAAAACATAGAGGCATAATCCGGCAAACCATATGAAGTCGAACAGGTTTGCTGTTGCATGATCAAACGTGACGGTGATATTGCTCAATCACCATGCCTTGGAGTATATTTTAATCTGGATAAGTAACATGCTAATATTTCAATTACTGTCGCGATGATCACGGCTGAAATCCAGAGAGGATGTATCTCAGTGTTTTTCAGGAGTAGATGGATTACTGCAGCGATTTTATTCACACTGGTACCTTTAACGTATGCAATAATATGGATATACCAGGTTGATCCACTGATATGCAACGGGTGCGGTAATTGCATTCCGTATTGCACGACAGGTGCCCTTTATATGGATGGTCCTGATGCGGTGATTGACCCTGACCTTTGTAATGGGTGTGGTAATTGCGCTCCCCACTGTATACGCGGAGCGATTTACAAATACTGGTACGAAGGACTATCGGGGGATGAAACCGAAGAACAACTGTTATTCGGGCCAAACCCCTCCTCAGGGCTTGTTCTCCTGACAGGAGCAACTGTCGGCAATCAGGTGGAGGTATTTGATGTCTACGGAAGGCTTGTGTTATCGACTACTGTTTCGTCTGACGGAGAAGCCCTGATTGATCTATCCGATTTAGCTTCCGGAAACTACCGTATTCGGGTTGGCAGCAATGAATTCCAGATTCTTACCGGCTTTCTACTACTCTGAATTGGATTCAGGATACAATTTTTTTCTGCATACCGGACATAATTCGCGACTGAACTCTGCTTCTGAGTGTTTTTGTATGTAGTCTTCCAGAGTATGCCATTCTCCTTCCTCATCCTTGATCCTTTTACAGTTCCTGCAGATTGGGAGTATTCCGGTAAGTTGCTTTACTCTTCTCAGAGCCTCCTGCAGCTTGTTACTCTGTTCTCTTAATTTGGCCATATCGCTGAATCGCGCAAGAGATACTTCAATTGCCCTCATCAGTTCAAGTGCTTTCGGTGGTTTCACAACGTACGCGCCTACTCCTGCCTCGATAGCTTTATCTGTAAGGTCTTCCGTTTCGTACGCGCTCAGTATAACAACCGGAGTCGGGAAGTGCTTCTGAATCAGAATGGCAGCTTCAATCCCGTTCATTCTTGGCATTCTGATATCCATGACTACTACGTCAGGATGTAACAATCTCACCATCTCAACAGCCTCGTGCCCGTCTTCAGCTTCTCCAGCTATACTGTATCCAAGCTCTTTTAGCATACCTTTCACCATCTCGGATACAAGATGATCATCCTCGACAACCAGAACGGATATGTCGCTTCTTTCAGTCATTATCTGTCCTTTCTATATCACTTCGTTTTCAGTGAAAGTTATTTCAGTTATCGCTCCGGCATCATTGGCCATAGTCAATTCGCCCTGCAGATTTTTCGAAACCATATTTCTAATAATGTCAATTCCCAATCCTGATTTTTCCATCCGGAGCACTTCACCGGGAAATCCCGAACCGTTATCCCGGTAATTTATACTGATCGTACCGGACTCATCCTGATGAATATTCACTGATATCCGTAGGTGTTCAATGTCTCTAAATGCGTACTTCATAGAATTCCTGACCAGTTCATTGAATATCAGCGCAAGTGAATGAGCCTGGTTCGAGTTAACCTTGGCATCTGAATCATGTACTGTAGAGAATACTCTCTGTCCTCCCGGTTTGACGGATATGGTACCGCTGATTATTTCTCTGGCCAGCTCGCTGATCTTCAGAGGCTTCCAACCGGAATTTGACAGCATGCTGTGAACTGTAGCGAGTCCCTGTACTCTTCCTATTAGACTGGGAACAAAATCACTTATGCTCTTTGTCTCCTCAGTATACCGCAGCTGTGCGTAAAGAAGTCCGATAATTTCGGATAAGTTGTTTTTTACCCTGTGGTTCACTTCCTTAAGCAGAGTAGCATTCATTCTGGCTTCTTCATCAGCTTTAAGATACATATTCCTGAGTTCGGTTTCCATTCGATTTCGCAGAAGCGCATTACTCATCGCGACTCCCACAATCCGGAGAAGATCGATGATGTCTTCGCTCCACGTTCTTTCCCGGTGAACCGAATCGAATCCCAGAAAACCAATCAGATTCTCGCCATGTACAATTGGAACTGCCACCATCGACTGATTGCACAGCTGTTCGAGAATAGCCTTTTCAGCTGAAGCCTCCTCTGGAAGGTTTGCAACGGAGGGAATGCTGATAGTATCGTGTCTCGTCAATTTGCTTATCCACCATGGAATGGAAGTAAAAGGAAGATTCTGAAGATTATCTATATGGGTTTCTATTGCATCAGCACACCATTCATGAGTATTGGATACTGTTCGGGCCGCATTGTCAACCTGAAACAGGTACGATCTATCAGCCTGGATAGATGTACCGACCTTCATAAGCGCATCGTTAATGCCAGGATTAAGAGCGTTTCCCTGCATTTCAATAAACCCGGTGGATATATCGATTAAAAGGTTTTCGAATCTGCTTTTGAAATCGAGTTTTTCCTTTGCTTTTTCTGAGGCTGTGATATCTTGCAATATAGCAAGAACTCCATCAGGAAGAGATGAGAAGAATACATTCCAGATATGATCTTCGTGTTCAACCAGAACATGTCGTGGCTTTCCTGTTTCAAACACTTCTCCGAATTCCCGGATTAGTACTTTTTCCAGTTGTCCTGAAAAGACGGTACTTACCAATTCCCCATTAATTGATCTGTTATCAAGAACATTCTCAAGTACTATGTTGCTGAAAAGAATCTTCATGTTTCCATTAACCGCAAGAATGGGGCTTCCTATCCGTTCCAATAGAATCCTGTGTTTTTCTTCACTGACTCTCATTCTGTTCTCTGCTCTGATTCTGCCTATAGTTCCACTGATTTTCTGTACTATTCCCTCAATTTCATCGTAGACGGATGGCGGTATGTCCTTTTTTGTCCTGGAGGCGAGAAAAAGCACGGCTTCAAGTTTTCCAAGGTGTTTTATTGGCAGGAGAGCATTTATTGACATTTGATCCGTCTCGTTGTGCTCCTCCGGGAAAGGTGAATGCTCATCGTACTGAAGATAGATGGTTCTCTCGTTTTTCATTAGCATACCCATCGAGGAACCAGCAGAATAGTATTTATTGTTCTCAACAAACCAATCCGGTAACCCTCTGTATTCGATAAGTTCAAAAGTATCTGTTTCATGATTAAGTAAATACACACCGCCTGCATCAACAGTATTGAACTGCAGAACTGCTTCCAGAGAAATCTGCACAGCGGTATTCAGATCAGTTGTTGAGCTGAGGGCAATTCCAAGATCACGATGAAACCGCAGATAATCATGAGTGTTTATATCATCATCAACGATGAACTGGTTACATAAAAAGTAATCAGTTTCATCATTCTCCTGAGCCTTAACGACAGTGCCAATTGATAGTACGGTGATCCAGTTATTGTCCTTTTTTTTGAGGCGATGAGTAGCACGGAATACTGGAATTATTCCATCCCTGCACCTGAAAACCTCATGCATGATATAAACGGATTCGTCGGGATGGAGCAGATCAAGCCAGAAATCAATATTGTGATCGATTTCAGAGGAAGAAAACCCAAGCACATTTTCCCAGACTTCGTTGAACTCCACATAGCCTGTCTTCAATTCCCATTTCCAGATTCCGGCGCTTTCACTTTCCAGAAGGCCGGATAGTTCAGCTGTATTCATTGTGCTTTCCGTGTTCTAAATTTATTCTCTTTTACTCCATATATAATAACTTCAACATATAATAAGCTACAGTCAAGGCGCGTGTACTCAGGAACAGGTGTAATTCATTTCTGCCATTTTCCTGCTGGCGCTGTTACCGGGATGCTCCGGAAGATAAATACCTTTACATCTACGATACGAACGGCAACAATCTCTTCCACGCAGGAATGCTCGAATTAGAGGGGCAGAATCTGCGAAGCATATTGGACATTGACGGCAAGAACATCTTCAACATGATTATCGAAGCGCTGGAGGATACTTATAATTCACACGCATGGGTGCATTACGTATGGTGGGAACCGGGCAGCTTCTACCCCGTTCCGAAATCATCTTGTCACTTCAGAGTATCCACTCCGCAGGGCGAGGATCTGATTGTGGGGGGAGGAATGAATTACCCTCTCGAAGAGAAAGAAGGTGATTATGAACCAGATAGTCAACCTGGATACTATATTCAAGAAGAAAAACTAGTTTTGTATCGCATGCTTAAGGAGAACAACAGATGATCGGAATATCTAAAAAACCGGGTAAGGTCGCGGTTCTGGGAGCAGGTCTTACAGGTTTGAGGGCAGCGGATGTGCTTTCCGAAAACGGTGTGGACGTTGTTGTAATTGAGAAAGAGGCGTATCCTGGTGGTCTTGCTCATACATTTCAGCAGAATGGATTCCACTTTGATCTGGGACCCCACCGGTTTCATACTGAGAATTCAGAAATACTTCAGATGGTAGAAAAACTTCTTCCGGGTGAACTTCTGGAGCTTCAAAGATTAAGCAGAATTCATCTTCTTGACAGGTATTTCATATATCCCCTTTCCTTCGGTGATGTACTAAAAAAAATGCCCCTCCTGAAAGCGGCAGGTATGACAATGAGCTACTTCATGGAAAGAGGGAAGAACCTTTTTTCTTCGGGAGAAAAACCATCCTTTAAAGAATGGGTAATAAGCAGATTTGGAAAGAAGTTATACGATCTGTATTTCGGTCCATATACGGAAAAACTCTGGGGCTGTCCGGCAGAAAAGCTTTCCTCCGACTGGGCAAGCCAGAGAATATCGGTTCCGAAACTTACGGATCTGGTAAGAGCTACAGTATTTCCACAGAAAAATTCAGCCAGGAGCCTTGTAAGCAAGTTTCACTACCCGAGGGGTGGAATCGGCAGGATATCCGAAGCGCTTGCAGAAAAAGCGTTCTCCAGGGGAGCGGATTTCATTTATTCCACCAGCCCTGATTCCATCCAGCCTCTCACCGATGGCGGGTACAGCATATCTTCAGGCGGAAAAGATATAAAGGTTGATGGTATTGTGAGTACAATTCCAGTAACTGAATACGTTGAATTGTTGGGTAACACTCTGTCTGAGAACATTCACAACTGTTCAGAGAAGCTCCATTACAGGGCGATTGTGTTTCTTGTGCTGCAGCTGAAGACTGGAATCATGGCGAATGACCACTGGATATATATACCTGAGGAAAAGTACCTGTTCAACCGAATCTCAATACCCGGGAACTTTGATGCTGAATTGTCTGAAAACGGTTCTCAAATGGTGTTCGAGTTTACCTGCATGGAGGATGATGATATCTGGTCGGGGGACCGCGATCTGCTTGAATCAGCAATTGCGGGAGGAATTGAGCTTGAGCTTTTCCGGAGGGATGATGTTATGGGAAGCATGCTTACTCGGAAAGCTCACGCATATCCGGTTTACTCTTTGGAATACTCCGATAATATATCAACAGTGCTTGACGCTCTTGACGTTCTGGAATCTTCAGTTACAACAGGTCGCCAGGGATTGTTCAGATACAACAATATGGATCACTCCCTGGAAATGGGAGAGTACGCAGCACTGGAGCTTCTGGGGCGGGGAAGCGTGCGGCAGCGGTTTGAATGGACGCGGAAAACATGGGCTGACGGCTGAGAGTTCTAAGATGATTTGACATAGCCCGCCAATTACTGGTATTGTTTTCACAGATGAAGAAGACCACAGATACGGAATTACGGCAGTAATTAAGCTCATTGGCTGGCATGATAGTTGTGATTTATTGACGGTTGAGAGGTTTCCATGAAAAAAGACAGTCTTTTTGATACTGATGATATCCTGTCCGAGAGCGGTGTAAGGGAACTATTCGAGTGCATAGAAGTGCGCGAATCGGATGTACTTGTCAAGCAGGGCGGTTCCGGAACTGACCTTTTCATTGTCGAATCAGGGCAGTTCGTTGTAACGGATGATAAAGGTGGGAATCGAATCCTGGAATCACTTGGAGAAGGAGACGTTTTCGGCGAAATGGCCTTCCTGGGGGGTGAGGAGCGGTCGGCAAGCGTTACCGCGAACACAACAGGAACCTTATTGAAGCTCTCCCGGAAACCCTTCGTCGCATTCCTCAGAAAGAACTCCATTCCAGGAACCAAATTTCTCCTTTTTCTTGAAAGGCTAATTGTTGAAAGGCTGAGAAAGGCCGATGCGCTCAGGCATCTTATCTCAGGAGACCAGGATCTCAGCGAAAAGCATGAACTCAGAAAGCTGAGGGCCGATATCAGGGCTCGAAATAAAAGACCACTGTTGTCCGCGGATGACCCCATACTGTCGGAGATGTGTCAATGGATTTATGCAAGAGATGGTCAGATACTGTTCCGACAGGGAGAAAGAACAACGGATCTCTTCATAATAAGGAAGGGTAAAGTTATCGTTGTTGATGATAACTCCGGAGAATTTGTCCTGGGCAATTTCGGAGCCAATGACGTTGTAGGTGAAAGATCATTCCTTGACGGCAAACCAAGGACGACAACCGGGAAAGCCTCCGGGAGCGCAGAAATACTGATGTTTTCAAGAGAAACTCTGCAAGAACTTCTGGATAAGAACACCAACATGGCAATCAGTTTGAACCTTGGCCTTGGAAGTCTTCTGGCGCGGAGGCTCAGCATGGCCAACAAAACATTGAGGCTTCTTACCTATGAAGAACTGAGGGAAAAAGCGGAGGTCTCAAGATTACTCAGTGAAATGCGAAAATCCCTTCGGATAAAAACTCTCCATTGAAAAGCACCCGTTTTCGTAATTGTCCGATATGAAAAACCGCCCGGAGCTTAGCCCCGGGCGGTAACCTGATACAATTCAGGTTATTTCTGAAGAGTTATCTTACCATCATCATTCTATGAGTCTGACTTATGCCATCAGCGTTGAGGCGACAGAAGTACACACCGGGAGATACAGCAGTGCCGCTGAAGCTATTGCCGTCCCACAGTACCGAGTTTGATCCTCCGTTAAAACTCTGGTTATCGGCCAGAGTTCTTACAAGCTGTCCGGCAATGTTATAGATTGAGATCGTAACAGGACTGCTCTGCGCGAGATTGAAGCTGATATTCGTGCTGGCGCTGAAGGGGTTCGGGGTATTGCGAATCATGCCGGGTTCAACAGATCCCTCTGGTGAGTCATCAATTCCAACATTACTATACCAGTCGTACATGAGCCTGTAGTTGCTTGTAAAATTAGTATAGAGAATTGCCGAATAACCGCTTCCGTTCCAACCGGCGCATGGGCCCCAGTTTCCGGTGGCATTGAAATCGTTGATTCTTAAGGGTATAGTGAAATTGGTAGGATCACCAGCCGCTGCCCAGCAAAACATAACTGAATCTCCAGGATCCACATTGTAAGCGACTGTAAGAGCTCCGGTGGTTTTACGTGCTCGGATGGAACCTAACCTCTCATCTTTGCCGGTGCTGAATAAACTGCCGTATGCCCAGCTCACACCGCTGTTGGCGCTGTGGTAGTACCCGAAGTTGTCATTCGAGCCAAACTCGAATGTAACCGTTATCCAGCCTACCTGCGTGCCAGAATGATTGTAAGCGATATCAACATTCTCAAGATCATCCCAGCTACCAGAGCCCATTACCTCTTCTGAAGCGAGCCAGCTTGAAGCATTATCAGTACTTCTCTTGATTCTGATTTCCGGAACGTCACTTGTCGGGTCATAAATCAATGCTATTGATACATTACCGCCTGCACCTGCTGCTACTGCTGGACGGGGATTAGTAACTCTGGGATTGCCGTAAATATTCGCGTCGTCAACCCAACCGGCTCCGCCAATCGCGTTCCTTACAGCCCGAATACTTTGTATTGTTTCATCTACTACATAGGTTATATAAGCGTAAGCTCCGTTGCCTACATCTGCATCCATGTCAGCGTAATAAACATCAGAGGCCGCCTGCTCCCAGACTGCTGATGTTCCATTGGTTCTCACCCTTCTGGTCCAGAGAACATTGTCACCGGATTCGATCCAGACACCCATCATTACGACCCATGAATTTCCGCTGCCATCCTTGACTACACGGATCTTCGGAAAAGATATACTGCCATCAACATTGCTTCCGTAAATGAAGAAGCTCCAGGTTGCGCCGCCGTCCTGTGAGCGGTAGACTACAAGACTGTCGCCTGTGAAGTGATTGGTATCGAAAATGGCGTAGATGTCGCCGGTGATTTCATCGATATCAAAATCCTGGCCGGTACCAACGCGACCGGGATAGACTATAATGTCATTGTCCCAGTCGTAATCGGGCCATACAGAGGAACCTTCATATCCCCAGATAGTAGCTCTCTCAATGGGGGAAACGTATTCAAATGCTGAAGAGGGGTCGTTGATATCCGATAGGGTTGCAGGGTCAAGTGGTTCCGGTGGCGCAACGTAGTCTATTCCACCAGAATTCTCCGTCGAGAGTATTTCGAGATCTTCAGATGTACCTGCGAAGAGCAGGCTGAAAGAAAGCAAACAAAGTATCATGTATTTCATAGATATCCTTTCTTGAGTTCTGGATTTGAAACTTAATTACATTACAGTTCGAAGTTCATCCTCCCCTTTCTGAATTGAATCTATTTTATACACTACATAAAAGCAACAAACATGTCAATATATCCTACCATGATGGTATGAAATAATTTAGGCAATATTACATTATTGAATTGATTATGAATGTTCATGGGCGGAATAAGCTGCTTAATCCAAAACGGATATTTGAAACCAGGGGTTATCGACTGGAGCACAAAACAGGTGAAACGGCAGTAAGCGTTAGCAGGGAACTTGTATAATCCGTTCACAACAGACGTACTATGGACACCGCGGGTCAAGTAATGTAAGTTTTCGTGACCGTTTGAATATGTTCTGGAATTCCATGAAGGGATAACTATGGTTACTGCTACACTGAAAAACCGGTAATCGTATGAATTGTAATACACCTGTAATAAATCATCATCCCGGATGTTCGATTCTGCTTACTGCTGTTGTATCCTGCCTGCTGCTGGTCAGCGGAACAACCTCCGCAGCTGTTACCGGCACAATTGCTGGATTCGCCAGCAGTAATAATGGAGATATACTTGTAGGGGTAAGTGTAATGATAGAAGGCACACCTTACGGTTCAATGACTGACGCCAATGGTGAATATTACATTCCCCGCCTTTCTCCCGGAACATATTCAGTCACCGCAAGAATGGTTGGAATGGGATCCGTGACCAAAGAGGGTGTTGCCGTGGTTTCAGACCAGGTCACCCGGATTGATTTTATTCTTGAGGAATCCTCTTCTGGAGGCACCGTCATCCAGGTAACTGAGCAGAGGAACCTGATACTTGAAAACGTACCATCCACCATACATGTGATCGATCGCGAGGAGATAGAAACGATGCCTGTTGCCGGGGTGCTGGATATCGTACAGCGGCAACCGGGAATTACGGCACAGGGAGGGGAAATCCATATAAGGGGGGGGAGATCCGGTGAAGTAGCCTTCCTGCTTGATGGTGTTTCCATGCGTTCTCCCGTGACGAACGCATTTGTTTCCGGTATCCCGCTTTCCGCGCTTTCTGAGGCTTCAATAACTACTGGCGGACTCAGTGCCCGTTACGGTAACGCAATGTCCGGCGTGGTCAATATGGTAAGCAAAGAAGGCGGTTCCAGATACGAAGGTGAATTCCACGTCCGCCACGGTGACATGTCGGTGTTCGGTTACGAGAGCGAATCACGAAATTATTCTGAACCTTCCGAGAATGATAACTATCGAAGCGATTGCATTAACTGCGAACTTGCATTCGGAGGGCCTGAACCCATAACAAGTTACCTTCTTCCAGCTATCGGGATCGATCTGCCGGGTGAAGTCAGGTTCTTCGGCGCATGCGAATGGATGCGGAGCGGTTACGATCTTGAAGACAGCCGCGGCAACTGGGAGAACAACTGGCAGAATCTTATTAACGGAAGCGGTAAGCTAACCTGGAGACCCACAGGCGGAACAAAGATGTGGGTCAACGGCCACTATTACTACAGGCAGAACGGGTGGGATGAATGGACCTGGTCCCTCTACGATCATTCGGCATACATAAATGAGGAACCCTACCTGGCTCGTAATCCCGATTACGCAATTCCCATCAGATTCGAAGAGGATTATGGTTTTACGATCGGTCTTACTCAGATGCTCAGTGAAAGATCCTTCATGGATTTCATAGTCAGCTGGAACCGTTTCTGCCAATGGCAGCGAATCAGAGTTGAAGAGGGAGAATATCTCGGCGAGGGATTTTCTCCATCAGACTGGATATTCTTTACCGCTCTTGAGCCGAGAGTTGCCGATTCAACGGGATTTTACCATTCAGGTATCCATCCCGATGTCTGGCTTGAATCAAGCAATTATGTCACGACAGCAAAACTTGATTTTACGGGTAAGCTGAACTCGGTCATGGAATTGAATACAGGGCTGGGAGCGAGCTACTACGATCTTTACGATTACAGTGCGTACATTGAAAATTGGCTCACAACGTACGCCAGCCTCTGGAAAGCGTACCCGTATTCCGGAAGCGCGTACGCGGAATTGTCTTCCCGTTTTTCCGGGGGCCTTGTGCTTAATACTGGTCTCCGTTTCGATTATTTCGAACCTAACGCTGAAATACTTTCCCACGATGATTTCAAGCTTCATACCGTATCAGCGAAATACCATTTAAGCCCGCGGATAGGAATGACGAATCCAATATCGGACAGGGATGTATTCTTTTGCACGTACGGGCACTATTTCCAGATGCCCAATATGAACCAGATGTACTTTGGAACCGATTACAATGCATCTGAAACTGCCACTATCGTTGGAAACCCGGATCTTGATGCACAGCGAACCATAAGTTATGAGGCAGGTCTCAGACATCGTTTCACCAACCGTGCCTCAATGGCCGTATCAGGATTCTACAAGGATATTACAGGACTTGTCAGAACATCAAGTCACTACAGCGAGAGTTTCGGAAATTACTTCCAGTACAGCAACGATGAAAGTTTCGGTTCGGTTCGAGGGATGGAAATTAATTTTGTAAGACTTCCTGGAGATTACATTTCGGGAAGCATCAATTACACATACTCGATTGCGCAGGGGAAGTACTCATCGGCTACTTCCCAGTACGAATATTCTGCACAGGGTGATACCATCCCACCTTCGGAGGACAATTACCTTGACTGGGATCAGCGGCATGTTGCTTCCGCACACTTCAACTACGCGCTTCTCCGGGGAAGCGGACCCCGGGTTTACGGTATTTACCCTCTTGAGGGTATCGAGCTGGCCGTTGATTGTACCTACGGAAGCGGTTTTCCATACTCTCCGCCTTCGGGGGCATCTGATATTCCCAGAGTTAACACCGAACGCTACCCCTGGACTATGCAGACAGATGTAAAACTGTCACGCCGTATCTGGGTAACCCCCCTCGAATTCAGGGCCAGCATCACAATCTACAACATGTTCAACAGAAGCAACCTGGACAGGATATACGATGTAGCTTACTATCAGAGTACAGGAGAGCCAGGCGGTATTATGAATAATCCCGGAGCTTATTCACCTGCAAGGCATTTTCTGCTTAGTCTTGACATATACTTCTAAGTCATTTGAAGGAGTCATCAATGAAGTTCGTCTATATTCCCATTACAATACTGCTGATGGCAGCCCTCGGATGTCATGAGGTAACGGAATACCAGAGTAACGACCAATCATGTATTACATTCATCCGTTCCTCAGATTGGAAGGTGGAAAGAACCATGGGGGGGCTTGCTCAGGGGCGTACGATTATTCCCGACGGATTGAACAAACTTATTCTGCTCAGCTCCGATGGAACCTTATCCAGAATAGACTCAGAAGAAATGATGGTTGACACTTCCTACAGCATTGGAGGAAGCTCCGGAACAGGCTACAGTGAAGCGGCAATTGCAGATAATGGAAATCTTTACGTCATGGGTCCCGGGTCTCAACTCATAGAGGTTGATCTTACCAGCAATTCCGTCGAAGACCAGTTCACACCAGGGTCGAAACCCGAAGCGATCTGTGCATCTTCAACCCTGGGCAGACTTTACTTCATCGATACCGTAGAGGATTGTATAGGTGAGATATGGACCAGCAATAATCATACCGGATTTACCAGCAACACCAGTTATCCACTTGCCGATATAATGATTCAGCGGACGGGCGGACGTCATATAGTAGCGGTCTGCTCGAATAATGAAGGATCGATATACGGCATATGGTTGAACCTGTCAGAAACTGCAAGACTTTTGACAGTTAATACCGGAGCGCCCTGTTCCAATGTTATTCCAATAAACATGGATTCGGTCTACGTTGTGAGCTGTCCTGAGTGGACTGGTGATAATGGTTATATCTGTTTTGTTCAGGGGTATGTCGTGCCTGTTGATATCGTGAAAATAGATGTGGAAGGACATCCGATAGATATGTGCTTCAACAGTAATACAGGTCATGCTGGAAACCTTTACGTATTGAGCAAAACCAATTCGGGGAATACAGTGATAACAGTGTTTGAATTCCCGTTTCATTACATGGAACCAGAAGTGGCTTCCGTTATCAATATCGATGGATTCCCAAGAGATATTGCCGCACCCTCATACGGGGAGTATCTGATAGTTCTTACATCGGATTAGCGAGCCGTTTCCTCAGCTATCCATTCAATAGCGTATTCAAGCACGGGATCGTGCCCGGCAAGAAAATCCGCAGGTGTTGTCCGAACGTAAATATCGGGCAGTATCCCGTTTCCTTCTATTGATACGGTATCGGCGGTAAATACTCTGGCAAATGGGCAGGTAATGAGTGTATCCTCCCATAGAGGCCAGTATATCTGATCGAAAAACCCGGGAATGTTTCCACCGCCGCCCGTTGTATCTCCAATGATCGTTATGTGGGACATCTGATTCATTACCGACGCGAAAGCTTCCGCCGCTCCTATGTTCTGTTCCCCCGTAAGGAGTACGACTGGTTTATTGAAAGCCGTTGGTTGTGGCAGTAATTGATATGTGCGGAGCGGTGACAGGTCATCGTGTTCAGGACCTGTTCTGTGTTGCGTAAGGAACGCGGTTCTGTTCTGATCGGCGAAGACGCTCGCAATCTGTTTTGAGGGAACCAGAGACACGCCATCACTCATTCTTATATCGATTATCATACCGGGAGCATCGAGATGCTGTACCATTTCATCGTTGAAGTGTGTAAAAGTGAAGAAATAATCGAAGTACCCTATAGCGAAGTAGGGTATTGTATCGATAACGCAATGGCCCCACATGGCGCCCATTGAAGAATCCCATTGGAAATCCCACGGTTCCAGCAGTTCCATCAGTACCGAATCAACGTAGTTTACCTCAATTTCAGGTGAGTATATTGGAATAATTCCATGAGAACATCCATAGAGCCATGCGTTCTTATCCTCAAGCGTGCCCACCATCTCGGTTATAAGGGCCTGGGCTTCTTCGAATGAACTGGAGTTTCCCGCAAGCTGGCTGTATTTATCGTGAATGGCATCCCAGTCAACATCCGTTTCGTCGAACCCGACGTACCTCTGATCGTAAAGCTCCCATACCAAATCGATATATGATTGATAATCGTTGATCTCAGGATGGGTGGGAGGGTCGTCAATGCAGGAAGTGAGGGTTACAAATACTGCAATAACTGCGGGAATCAATCCACCTGCAATCCTGTATCCGCTTCTTTTCCGGTACATAATCCTCACAATTTGGATGAAGTTGCTGTGTTCTTATTGACAGCATGTACAATAGTGATTAAATGAACTTGAGACCAGTATACTGAGACCCATAATCCGCTTGATTAACTTCCTCAGGATTTTAACAGGATCAGGTCAATCTTGTTATTGTCGTTACTTGATGAGACTGCGGCAGAAAATAAGACAATAGAAGATGCTTATAAACAGTATCACCGATTGCGCGAAAATGCAGTATCTTATTTGTTATTCATTATCCTTTTCTACAGGAGGAGCAATTGTCTGATAGCTGTATTCAAGTATCGAATCTGGTGAAAACCTACAAAGACATCACTGCGGTGAATGACATCTCGTTCGAAGTGCAGAAGGGGGAAATCCTCGGAATACTGGGTCCCAATGGGTCAGGCAAGACAACCACGATGAAATCCATATTGGGACTTATCGAATTCGATTCGGGAGAGATCCATGTCAACGAAATGAGTATTCAGAAAGAAAGAAAGCGGATCATAGCGGATGTAGGTGCAATACTTGAAGGAGCGAGGAACATTTACTGGCATCTCTCCCCCCGGGAAAATCTTGCGTACTTTGCCGGGATAAGGGGGTTATCATTCAAAGCGGTAAAAGAACGTGCGGATTATCTCCTTGAAAACCTTGGTCTTATTGATGATGCAGACAAAGAGATTCGGGAGTTTTCTGCCGGAATGAAGCAGAAATCAGCAATGGCATGTGCGTTTATTCATGACCCTGCAATTCTTCTGCTGGATGAACCTACACTTGGTCTTGATGTGGAAATAAGCCGTACAATCAGGAACTGGCTCACCGAAGTAGTGAAAAATGAGAAGAAGACAATTCTTATAACATCCCATAATATGGATTTCGTTGAGTCCACCTGCAACAGAATTCTCATTATCAGAAATGGTGAGATAATCTCCCACGAGACTCTTGAGTCGCTGAAGGAAAAGTTTGCCAGGAAGTTCTTTAAACTTACGCTTGATATGGAACCATCGACATCATTACTCGATTCCCTTGATTCAATTGGTGATGTTTCCCGTGAGGGTAGCACTGTCAGGATTAGCCTCGAGAACGCGAATCAGATTTTTCCTCTGGTGGATGTACTGAAAAAAGCAGATGTGAACCTGAAGGATTTCAGAACGGAAGAGAACGACCTTGAAGAGATATTCCTGGAGGTCATCAGGGAGAAGACACAATGAAAATGATCAATCTCCTTACAGCAGAAGCGAAAATGATGTACTGGAGTCTCCGAAGGTATTTCTTCAACACGATAGCCATGCTTGTTGTGATGTTTCTTATCTTCATGGGATTGTTCTGGGGTGTTAAAGCCATAGGTGGCACAGGTATCAGCGGCGATTCACTTGACAGCATGCTGGTAGGTTACATACTGTGGGTAAGCGCCATGCTCGCTCTTCAGAATACTGGAACTGAAGTTCTGACCGAATCCCAGAGAGGAACCCTGGAGCAGCTATACCTTTCGCCTATGGGGGCTGAGAAGATATTTTTCGGAAGAGCTGTTGCGAACATCGTATTCAATTTCATCTTCATAACAGCGATGCTGTATCTTTCCATGTTCACAACTGGAAGGTGGATGAGCATTAACCTTCCATTCCTTTATGGAATGGTGCTTATATCGACCCTATCCCTTGTGGGGATCAGCTTCATGCTGGGGGGTATAAGCCTTATTCACAAGCGCATCGGAGCGGTTAACGGAATTCTCTCGTTCGGACTTATCGGATTGATGCTGCTGCCCACTTATCCCATCACTCCTTACGCTTTTCTTCCCTTTGTTGCCGGAGCGGCGGTAATAAGGAATAACGCTGTTTCGGGAGCCGCCTACCCATTATGGTGGTATCTCTTCATTGTCGGGAACAGTATAGTCTACCTCGCGCTGGGTCTGTCCATTTTCAAGGTTATTGAGAAAAAGGCCCGAAGTCTGAACAAGATGGGCCAGTACTGATTGGGGCGATGCTTATGAGCAAAACGAAACTTTTCAAAGCTACTGCCACTCCACTTGCCTCCATCTTCGGCAGCGGCTTTCTGGTTATTGTACCTATACTGGCGGGAGCTACCGGAAAATTCTCATTGTTCGCCATGATCGCCATTTGCGCACTCGCGTATTCCATAGGGTGGGTGATCAGGTTCAACATAGCCAACGCTGAACCTGTGCTTGATGCCCGAAAAGCCAGTAAAAGCACCTTCTATCTTGATAGCATCTCAGATATCGCGCTGGTACCCGCATATGTCATCTCCGTATGCCTTTATCTCCGGATACTAAGCTCCTTTCTCATGAACGGCCTTGGCCTGGTGACTCAGTTTAACGAAAGACTGGTGACCACCGGAATAATTCTTCTGATATGCATTGTAGGTTTTATTAAAGGGCTCGAAGTGCTTCAGAAGCTTGAAGACTGGGCCATCTGGGTAACTATGGCGATCATAGTTATTATGATTGTGGGTTTCGGACTGCATGACGTCTCTCTTTCTTCCGGACCCGGTATTGAACTTCCCTCATATCCTGGTCACAGCATACTGCATATGCTGGCTATACTTGGCGGTACGCTGATATGTGTTCAGGGTTTCGAAACATCTAGATATCTGGGAGAAGTGTACAGCACGGAAATGAGAATAAAATCCTGCAGACTTTCGCAGATAATCGCCGCTGCCGTCTATATCGTTTTCATTGCGGTTGCTATTCCGCTAATGCACTACCTTACCGGCCCCGTAAGAGATGATTCGCTCATAGTCCTTGCCGGGAAGGCTTCCATGCTGCTCCCCGTACCGCTTATCGCCGCTGCCGTTCTTAGCCAGTTCAGCGCAGCGGTTGCCGATACACTGGGTGGACAGGGCAACATGGTTGAGGCCACAAGGAAAAAAATAGGCCATAAAGCCGCCTATCTCATAATGGGCGGAGGTTCAATTGTCCTGGCCTGGAGTGCGAGTACTTTCCAGATAGTCGCCCTCGCTTCAAGGGCTTTTGCATTCTACTACATGCTTCAGTGCTTTGTTGCCGTTACCGTTTCAAAGAGCGTTATCAAGAAATTATGCATGATCTTTCTTGCTCTGATCCTGCTGGCAATAACCCTGTTCGCTGTTCCTGTGGGCTGATTCGGTTTTTCAGGAACAAAGTCAGTAACTCATCATTCAATGAGTCTGGTCGAGAAGGCTTACCCGGGAACACCGCATCGTGTACCTGGTTCGAAATGATCGTATCGATTTCCTTCAAGCTCGATTTCACTATCACCGATAGATATCAAACAAAGCCTCGGATCAATAACATTGGTTGAAGTAGTTCTATATGTCGACATACAAAATATCAGCATTTTTTAATGGTATTTACGATAACCATTGTCAGCTATATCTTAGTAATGAATATTTTACTTTGGAGGTAACAATGAGGTTTGATGAGGCAATCAATAATATATACCCGGCAACTGTTCTTAAGCGTATAGCCAGTGCTCATGTAGTTGATTATCGAAATCTAAAAGAGGATGAACTCCGGGATGCTCTGCTTGCTGTTAAGCCACAATACCTCCATGAAGAAACTGTCTCAGACAGTATTGAGAAAGCATTCTTCTCTTCTGATAACCTCTGTACAAGAGTCTTATCGAAGCTGATACTGATAGATATTCTAACTGAGCAGCTTGGTTTCGGAATACCATCCGATGAACTTGAAGAAAAAGTTGTCTCAATGGAACAGAACATAGTTGATAGATCCAATGAAGTAGAGCTTGCTGATCTAGCAGGAAGCAAGAACAGTGATATGTTTGAGAGTCTTGAATTGTATAATTTCGTGCTTGGTGTAGCCTGGGAACATAGAAATACTAAATCTCCGGATGAAGCCAATCTCCTTAGAAGACTGAGAACCAGATTAGGAATTACTAAAGGGCAACACCGCATACTTGAAGCGAAGCTTGGAAAGTATCCTAAAGCGAATAATGAGCTTCATAGCCGATCTGAAATAAGAGATTCTAGGAACATTCTGCAAAAACTGGGGCTTTTGTTCCAGATAAGAAACGACCGAGGGTGCTATTTTGATCTAATTCCTGAAGAGCTTGCAGAGGTTATGAAGAAACTCTTCAAGAAGGAAATGAGGCGTGATGGTTATACAATCATGATCGCATATAAAGCTTTCAGAACAAAGGCTGTTCTTCAGAGTATTCTAAAATCTGAAAACGCTGATTTCAGCCCATATGATAACCTTTCACAGCTCAAGGGTAAAATCTTAGAAAGGGTTTCTCCATGCAGAACTCTTAACTTCTTCAATAAGGATGAATTACATAATTGGTGTGCTGAGATCGGACTCACAGTAGGGGGGTCAAAGGAACAGCAGATCACCCGAATTATTGAATATTATGATTCAATGCAGATTAGGAATGTTGAAGACATTGAAGATGAGAGAAAAATCTGGTATGATGTTTATACTGCTCTAGCCTATAGAGATAGACAGCATTTAAGAGCTGAGAGTGTTATCGATAAAGATATTGAAATTGAATCAAAGTTTGAAAAGGCAACAGATTATCTATTCGAGAAATATCTCAACCATTCACCCTTAAACCAACCTGGAACAAACAAACCCGATGGGCTATTGAGCTTTAAAGATATGTATATCATGTGGGATAACAAAAGCAAGGAAACTCCTGGTGAAGTTGATTTGAGTTTTCACTTAAAGCAGTTTCACTCGTACATGGAAAATGCTAATGCTAATAAGCATGTACCCATATTTCTGGTTATTGCTCCAGCGTTTACTGATACATCTGAGGCAGTTGCAATAAGATATGCTTCTAAGAATATTGGACGTAACATTGTTCTAATAGCAGCGCAGGAATTAAGGGAACTTGCAGAGGAATGGGCAAGCGATAACAACAAAAATCGAGAGGATCCATTCCCCCTTGGATTACTTGCCCGACCAGGAAGGTTCAAAAGAGAAGCATTGGGAAAGCTATATTAGGATAGTGTAACTTCACATCCATTATTCGAACCTTACAATAAACCAATACTTATTCCCATGTTCTCAGCTCCTGGACAGTTATTCCGTTATCCTGCACAAGGGCAGACCTGTTCTTTGGGAAACCTGACCAGGTTATAATGGTCTGTTCATCAATTGATACTCTCCATATTCTCTGAAAATCACCGTCTATTACGATGTACACCATTCTTTCAAGAGGATCGAATACCATGGATGCTTTTGTGCACCATACAGGGTCTCTATTAACAGCGGCTTCGAGTGTTCCGATCGCTTCTGACAGATCGAATGAGCTGTAGTTCTCCTCAATATACGCAAGGGCTCTCCTGTACCTTTCATCTCCCACTCCGACGATTTCCTCCAGCGAAGTATTTGCAAAATCCGCGATCTTGAAATTCGTCATTACAATCCAGTTCCCATTGATTCTTGTGATAAAATTTTCTCCATTTTCCGCCTCAGCAATAAGTGCGTTTCCCGACGGGTCCGCGATCAGAGCATGCAGTGTCAAATCGTACAGGTTAATAAGCTCCACCGAATCGATGATACATTCCACCTCATCAACTAACGCGCATTCATCGATGGCAGTGTTGAAAAGCTGATAGAGAAAGAGTTCCCCCTCTGACTGTTGAGCTGAGCCTTCGATCATGGGACATTGATACTGAAGGGATGAGAAGAGACCGCGTTCGTTCATGCCGACAGTCGGAATCCAGATCATCATGTCGTTATCATAGAATTCCATTGTAAATACTCTGAAGTCATCAATATCGGAAACAGAGAACCTGATATCGGACTCAGGCGGATAATCGAAATTCATTCCGTACCATACTTTATCAGCGTATACCGAGTACCCGGTGCAGCCGATGGATATTGAAACAAGCAGAAAAACTAAGAAAGCAGATACTCGCATGATTATCCTCTTTTCATTACAGAGTGCGCCGAGTGATTGAGGAACTAAATCCTCATTTTTGAAATATATTATATCTGAAGATCAAGAAAATTAGCAAATGCAATTTTTGCTTTCTATTATGGAGGAAAAAACATGGAAACAATCAGTTATAAAGGAATTACGCAGATATTTCTGCTTTCATTTTTACTTATCGGAGTGTTTTCTACAGCTGGATTTGCTGATGCAGTTCCCGAGAATTCTACTGCGGTATTCGATCCTCACATGTTTAGCGATATGTTTGTTGAAATATCGGAACTGGTGGGTCCCAGCGTTGTGACCATCACATCGCAGACCACTGTAATCACAAGGGTGCCCTCATTCCCCGGTTTCTCCAGTCCGTTCATGACGGAACCCTGGGAAGATTTTTTTCAGATGCCACAGGAACAGGAATATACCATGACAGGTATTGGCAGTGGCGTAATCCTTTCAAACGATGGGATGATTCTTACAAATCATCATGTTGTTGGTGAGGCGGACGAATTTGAAGTGGTCCTGCAGAGCGGAGAAAGATATTCCGGAGAACTCGTGGGAACCGATCCTGAAACTGACCTCGCGGTTATCAGGATCGATGCAACCGACCTGCCTGTAGTAACAATTGGTGACAGCGATGAATTGAAGGTTGGGCAGTGGGTACTTGCCATAGGATCACCCTTTGCTCTGAGTCAAACGGTAACACAGGGAATAGTAAGTTTCATTGGAAGATCCGATGTCGGTCTTGCCGCATACGAAGATTACATTCAGACAGATGCCGCCATAAATCCCGGTAACAGCGGAGGAGCCCTTGTTGACCTGGATGGAAGACTCGTTGGTATCAACACAGCAATCGCCACGAGAACCGGCAATTATCAGGGAATTGGATTTGCCATACCCGTTAATGTCGCTGTAGATGTTATGGAAGATCTGATTACACATGGATACGTGAGAAGGGGTTGGCTTGGCGTTACGATACAGGAACTCACTCCAGGCCTTACCGAGCATTTCGGATTGCGTGAGAGTGATGGCGGAATTCTGGTATCACAGGTTCTAAGCGATACACCGGCGAGCGCCAGCGGTATTCGCAGGGGGGATGTAATACTGACTATCGATGGTAAAGGCTTTCGGACGGTAACCGAGTTCCGGAATATGGTTGCGGAAGCTGATCCGGGCAGCCAAATCGAGGTCGGGATTTTCCGGGATGGAAGAAATGTATCCATTCAGGCAGTACTCGGCGAAAGGGCCGTCGATGAGACGGTTGTATCATCCACATCTTCAACCTCATCAGATTTCGGGTGGGCTCTTGAAGAGCTGGATAGAGAAACCGCTGAAGCCCTTGGTGATCCTTCTCTTAGAGGCGTTCTTGTAGTTGATGTCAGACAGTCCGGCAGGGCCAGCAGCGTGGGTATTGTTCCCGGAGATGTCATTCTGGAGGTTGACGGTTTTAAAGTTACTACACCGGAGGAAGTAGGTAGACTGATCTCATCTGCTGACGATGTGCTGCTTCTAATCTGGCGACAGGGACATTCTGTTTACTTCATGCTGTAATCCGGATAGTCCTTGGTTCTTTTTGAAATATGCGGAAGAATAGTACATGTACTTCAGATTTGTACCGGATTTATATAAACTCCACGCAGTATCAGAAAAGAGATTTTACGAAAGCCCAGGAACTGCTCTTTAGATCAAGGGTTGTCTCATCCGTTATTTCAACATCGTCAAAGGAAACATCCATTGAAGCGGAACCGCCGGTATTGGAATCGTATCCGAATAAAGCGAAGACCCCCGGATCCTGATAAGAATTATCTGTAACTGTAAGATTCCATACAACAGGCTCATCTCCGGCATTACCTGTCCAGTATTTCCCGCCGATAAGATTTCCGTTCATCTCAAGCCTTAGCCAGTACTCCTGTCCATACGAAAAAGAAACAGGCATCACACCAAGTAACTGCCCCTGTGCAATTCCTTCTATTTTTATGATAACCAGATATTTATCAGTTTCATCGATTATTATAAGCAGGCCGTATCCTTGAACCATGGTAAAGTTTCCTCGCCCGACTATTCCGAACATTTCCCCTTCGTTTGCCATCAAATTCACTCTGCACGAGTAATCCGACACACTCATGCCCCCCACAATGTCGCTTATCCAGGAATCGGCCCAGACCGTATCCGGAGCTGTGTGGGTAAAGCAGTATCGTCCAGCCTCTACCGTGTACGAGGCTCCGGTGGGAAATTCGAACCATCCGTCTGCATTGCCATCGTTGAAATCGTCACTTACAAGTACCGTTGAAAACGATGCTGCGCTGATAACAATTAAAGATAAAATCGCAGTTTTCATGATTTCTCCTATCCAGAAATATTTTAACATCCTTCAAAATTTATTAAACACCCAATTAGTAAATATGGGATCAATTTGAGCATGTCAATCTTAAGAACTGTAAAAATTGGTAGATTATGGTACCTGTTAATTCAGCAGCTCGTTGATGATCTCAATGAAGATATCGACTCCTTCTGCAATCAGTTCGTCTGGGAAATCGTACTGTGGGCTGTGAAGCGCTGGAGTGCCGGTGCCAGCACCTATTCCGAAAAGAGCTCCCGGATATTTCATTGTGAAATGACTGAAGTCCTCGGACCACGGGAATGAGGCAACTGGTCGAACTATTTTCAGGCCAAGATTGCCGGCTGCTGTTCTTATTGCATTAACTGCTTCTTCAGAATTATTCGTGACCGGGAATTCATTCGTCCAGCTGATTCTGCATTCCAGCTTATGAGTTTTAGCGATAGCATCAGCTATCTCTTCAGCCCTTTCTGATATTGTATCCATCGTCTCGGTACTGCGGGCTCTGAGTGTAGCCATTACGCAGCCTTCAGAAGGAGATGTTCCGAAGGCTCTCTCGCCCACCCGGGCATGTATGACAGTGGCCATTGCTGGATCATCCGAGGAAACCGGAGTTTGTGAGAGGTTCGTGAAAGCCTCGATTAACTGCGCAACTGCAAGTGCTGGATTTCTTCCCATGTGGGGTTCAGACGCGTGGGAGGGAACTCCAGTAAGTTCTACAACGATGCCTCTGGATGCCGAAGCGAAAACCCCGTTCTTCAGAATGATACTTCCCAATGGGAAACCGGGAAGATTGTGAAGAGCAAAAGCGAAATCGGGTTCTATATCAACAAATTTGCTATCGGTGATTACTCTAAGGGCACCTTCACCGGTTTCTTCCGCAGGCTGGAAAAGCAGAACAATTGAACCCCTGGCAGGATGGTTTTCATGGAGCCGGGCAGCAACTCCCATCATAATCGTCATGTGACCGTCGTGGCCGCATTTATGGGATACTCCATCGGTAATGGAGTTGTGAGGAATATCCATAATTTCATTTATTGGAAGAGCATCCATGTCGCATCTCAGGAGGATTCTCGGCCCCTGTTCCGATCCTGTAAACTCAGCGGCTATGCCATTACCTCCCAGGCTCGTTATAAGCCTGTTCGGTTCGTATCCCGTGATATGATTCAGTATAGTGGTTGAGGTGGAATTCTCCATACCTGAAAGCTCAGGATTCCTGTGCAGTAAATGCCTTAATTCGATTAGCCCAGCATCAATATTGCCGATTCTTTCTGCCCTTCAATTCACAGTATGAATGTTCTGTTACTGGTTCTTCAGGATTCTCTTCCAGGTATCTCTCAGTGAGATTGTTCTGTTGAAGATCATGTTTTCTTCGGTTGAATCTTCATCCTTGCAGAAATAGCCCTTTCTCTCAAATTGGACCGGTTCGCCGATTTCCAGATCCGCTGCTGATGGTTCGATTCGGCATTGGTTCAGTATTTTCAGAGACTCATCATTTATTGTATCAATGAAGTTGTCGGACGCAAGGGGGTTCTCAACATTGAACAATCTGTCGTAAAGCCGGATTTCCGCTGCTACTGCATATTCCGCTGAGACCCAGTGAATCGTGCCCTTTACTTTTCTTCCGTCCGGGGCGTTGCCTCCCCTGGTATCCGGATCGTATGTGCAGATCAGCTCTTTTACATTGCCCTCGCCGTCTTTCACAACGTCAACGCATGTAATTAAATAAGCGTACCTGAGGCGGACTTCCCTTCCGGGGGCCAACCGCCGGAATTTCTTATGGGGTTCTTCCTGAAAATCATCCCTCTCTATGTAGATCTCCCTTGAAAACGGAACCATCCTGGTTCCAGCAGACTCATCTTCGGGATTATTTATGAATTCCAGCTCCTCATGTTTGCCGATCGGGTAGTTTTCAATGATAACCTTCAGGGGATCAAGAACCCCCATAAATCTATGAGCTCTTCTGTTAAGATCGTCCCTTATGCAGTATTCCAGCAGTGCCATGTCAACCGTGCTGTCCCTCTTTGCGATGCCGATCCTGTCTGTGAAATCTCTGATCGCCTCGGGGGTATAACCACGCCTTCTGAGGCCGGAAAGGGTCGGCATTCTCGGATCATCCCAGCCTGATACAAGACCATTTTCAACAAGCATGGCCAGCTTGCGCTTGCTCATGATTGTGTAAGTGAGATTCAACCTTGCGAATTCGATTTGCTGAGGATGAAAGATATCCAGCTGGTCGAGGAACCAGTCGTAAAGCGGGCGATGGTCCTCGAATTCGATTGAACAGCAGGAATGGGTTATTCTCTCAATAGAATCCTCGAGACAGTGAGCGTAATCGTACATGGGATAGATACACCATTTATCGCCGGTTCTGTGATGGCTTTTCCGCAGTATGCGATAGATGGCGGGATCCCGCATGTTCATATTCGGAGAAGTCATATCTATTTTTGCGCGAAGGGTCCTGGCGCCATCTGGAAACTTACCCGCTTTCATTTCTCTGAAGAGATCGAGGTTCTCCTGCACAGATCTGTTTCTCCAGGGGCTGTTTCTACCAGGTTCTGTCAGGGTACCTCTGTAAACGCGGACTTCCTCTGCTGAAAGATCGCATACGTAGGCAACGCCCTTTTCTATCAGCTGTTCAGCGTATTCGTACATATTGTTGAAGTAATCTGAAGCGTAATAAAGTCTGTCTTCCCAGTCGAAACCCAGCCATCTGATATCCTTAATTATTGATTCGACGTATTCAACGTCTTCCTTAACAGGATTTGTATCATCAAAACGAAGATTGTAAAGGCCATTGTATTCCTCCGCGATGCCGAAATCAATGCAAATGGCCTTTGCGTGTCCTATGTGAAGATAGCCGTTTGGCTCAGGTGGGAATCTGGTATGTATCCTGCCATCGTGCTTTCCATCCCTGATGTCCCTCTCAACGATCTCCCTGATAAAATCGATGCCTTTTTCCTTGTCTTCGGCTATCATGGTACTCCCTGATTAAAATGGAATTCATTTCCCGCGCGGATATCATAATAAAGGAGAAACAATTCAGCAGTATGCTGGAATCCATTTTCCCGTACGATGATCCAAGAGTACAGTTCATCTTGACATAGTATTAAGTTATTAGTAGTATTCATACGCAATGATATCATTCTGCAGAAGGGAGCAGATTGAATGACTAGATTATCCCGATCCGGGAATAAGGCGGTAACAAACGCCGAAGTTGTAGATAGAAAATACAGGAAGGAACTCAGCGCAGGTATGACTTCACTGGCTCTTCTGAGTATTCTGAATAATGCGGATGAGCCAATGTATGGATACCAGATAGCAAAATCGATGGAAGAGGACGAGAAGCAGACAGTTCCACTTATAAAGCACGGAGCCCTTTATCCTGTTCTGAGATCTTTAGAGGGTAACGGTCTTCTTGCAAGCAGGGTGGAGCCATCCGTCTCAGGACCGCCGCGGCGCTATTATAGAATTACAAATGAAGGCCGGGAAGCACTCAGGCGATGGGTGGGAATCTGGAAGAGAACCGGCAGGTTGATTGACAGGATACTGGGAGGTGTCCCCAATGATTAAGCTGATTGAAGATTACCTGAATGCTTTCAGAGAAGAACTGAAAGGAAGCGACAGAGCAACCATACAGGACGCATTGTCCGATGCGGAGGATCACCTGAGTACAGCTCTTGATACAGAACTGTCCGAGCATCCTGAGGAAACTAAGGAAGAAGCAGCAAAGAGTATCATTTTCAGGTACGGTGAGCCTGTGGAAGTGGCGGAACACTATCGTAATGTGGAAAAATTTACTACTCCCGCTCTTTCTTCTGCGAAACGAACCGGACAGGGATTGTCCGCATTCATTGGTGTAATTGCTGATCCCTCAGCCTGGGCCTCGTTGCTGTATATGATCCTTTCACTGGCTACAGGTATAATTTACTTCACATGGGCTGTTACAGGTATTTCCCTTTCCGCAGGACTGTTGATACTCATCGTAGGTGTTCCACTTGCCTGGTTGTTCTTTCTTTCTTTCAGGGGTCTTGCGTTCGTTGAGGGCAGAATAGTTGAAGCGCTTCTTGGCGTTAGAATGCCCAGGAGAGCGGTATTTGTAAGAAAGGGCAAAGGATGGTGGGGAAGTGTTAAGGGAATATTTTCAGCGGGAAGTACATGGTCTTCGCTTATTTATCTGATACTTATGCTGCCGCTGGGCGTGTTGTACTTCAGTGTATTCATCACTCTTATATCAGTATCGTTTGCACTGATCACCGATCCCATATTCGAGCTTATTCTGAAAGTACCCGTATTCGATTTTCCAGAAGTCTGGTGGACTCCCGTCTGGCTTATGCCCTTTATTGTTCTGGCTGGAGTTGTGCTTTTTCTTTTAACGTTGCGCCTTGCGAAAATTGCGGGAAAACTTCAAGGCAGGCTTGCTAGAACCATGCTGGTAAGCGGATAAGAGAGAAAAGGGGTCAAATCTTTACTCTTGACATTATCTTGATACTAAATGAAAGACGTCAAACATGGAACTAAAACTTTTAATGAAATACAATAATGATAAGAGTGAAATGTCAAGAGTAAAGATTTGACCCCACTTGTCCTAAACTGCCCGAATCATCCTTCCGGCTTGAATCCCCTTATGCAGAAAAAGTGAGAGCCGTTGATGCCACCATAGTAGGTTTTGTTTTCCAGTTGATTCAGAATTATCGGTTCGTACTTCTCCTGCTTCTCCTCACTGTTTTTTTTGTACCTGTAATAGGTGGACAGTGAACCGCCTCCGGCGAGGAAACATTCTTTGTATTCCTTCCAGAGCAGCTTCCTTGTGCCCTCATCTTTATCCTTGATATGTTCAGGCATTTTCTCAATACTGTACTTCTGTACTTCCGTCTCGTACGGTGGATGGATGAAACGGGGGGAATCATTGTATAGAGCATCGATATTCATCAGCCCCTGGTCAGCCATCATTTTAGGAACTCTTGTACCTATTCCCCAATCCCCCCTTCCGAGTTTTTTTCTCCCTTCAGCCCAGATCAGCTGCATCTTGAATTGCTCAAGTTTCTCCTTGATAGAAGGTGAGTGTACCGAATTCGATACAACGCTGAGCGACGAGGATATGTTGTCCGGTTCCATGCACATGATAACGCCGCCGGGTTTTGTTATCCTGATCATTTCGTTCATAGCGTCTTCGGGAAACTCGAGGTGCATCAGCAGCGTCTGGCACATTACCCAGTCAGCGCATTCATCGGGCAGGGGGATGTTGTATGTAGAGCCATTCGCGAAAAACGCCCTGCCGCCCTCTGACCATACAAAAGAAGTTTCCTTTGCCTCCCGGAGGAGTTTGATAGAGCAATCAACACCGATGTAAGTACTGCCAGCGCCGAAGTGCGGCCAGAAGGTCCAGCCCAGATAGCCGAGTCCGCATCCGATATCAACCGCAGTTATTCCGCTTTTTAGGTTAAGCCATGAGGCTATTCTTTCAATGGTGCTTTCGCGCCAGAGGTATTTCCTTTGATCGACAATATGCTTCTTCAGATCCTTTTCGGACCAGTCTCTTCTGTTCTTATCTGTCATCTGATTCGTGATCGGTCGGAAGTCCTGGCCAGCCGAACCTGTCCAGGTTTACAATTCCCCTGGTGTTGAAGATAATCCCCTCGCTCTCCAGCATTTGTCTCTGTGCAGAGCACGTTTCTCCACTGCTTCTGACGCTTATACTTCCTCTGCTGTTAATGACTCTGTGCCAGGGGGTATCACTTCCAGGAGGAACAGAGGACATCGCGTAGCCCACGTTTCTCGCGGAGCATCTTCCAGCTATCCCCGCTATTTGCCCATAGGTAGCGACGCTACCAGGGGGAATCATGCTCACTGTCGAGTAGATTCTTTCGTACATAGATTCCTTCCTGTCCACACGATACACTCCGTTTCAGGGTCTTCCACTTCACCATACAATATAGTAAATACTCAAACCTGTTTGACGATCTATTAAAAAAGCCCCAGCATTTTTGCCGCCATAGCTACAATTGCGGCAGCCAGTATTACTCGAATCCATTTGTCGCCCTTTTTTATAGCAAAGGTGGAGCCGAACCATCCCCCTGTAGAAGTTCCTGCCGCGAGAATAAGCGCGGGCAGCCAGCGGACCTCTCCGTTGATTATGAAAACCACGAGGGATGGAAGAAGGTAAGCTGAAATGATAATAATTTTCAGACTGTTCGTTTTAAGGAGAGAAAGGCCTCCCAGAATGGAAAGAGAGAAAATGATAAGGTATCCTGTTCCGGCCTGAATGAAACCGCCGTAAATACCTATGAAGAAAAACAGGAAAACCTGCAGAACCGGGTGTTTGAGCTGTTCTGCGCAGTATTTGATGGAATTCTTTTTCCCCGGGCGGAGGACAATTGCGAGAGCTAGAACCATGATGACTGAAAGTATGGTGCGAAAGGTGTTTTCCGGTATGTCCTGCACAATTATGGACCCTATTACTGCACCGGCCATTGCCGAAGCTCCAAGTTTTAATCCCTGTCTGGTATCCCTGAACCCGTGTCTTCTGAAATTTTTGACAGCGATAATGTTCTGTAACAGCACAGCTATTCTGTTTGTTCCGTTTGCAGCAGTCGCAGGTAATCCACCCAGCATCATCAGAAGGGGTATTGTGAGAAAAGAGCCACCACCCGCGTTGACATTAACAAAACCGGCGGCAGTGCCTGCAAGAAAAAGCAATATTGCGTTAAGAGGAGTCATTTCATATTGTCTTTCCATTAGTATTGAGTACTGACACTAATAGGCAAGCGGGATTTCGCCAAGGTTGCATTTAAATGTTGAATCCCGTGTCATCATTGATGTATCCTTCAATGCGTGAGGGGTGAATGGAGGGGAAATGTTAAAAGTAACTGTAGTCGCAGTATTGATGATCATTCTTACGGGAGCAGTATCGTGCGGATCATCCACACCCGCGGGACCGCGAGAAATCGCGCAAAGTATGCTTGAGGCAGCACAAGCAAGGCAATACGATGAAATGAAGAGTTACATGTCAACGGAAATGCAGGCAGAGTTCAACGAAGCTATGCTTGATGGAATTGAAATTGTGTCATTTTCTATAGATGAGATCGATTACGATAACGATAGCACCGAAGTGGAAATTGAATACAAGATTACAATTAAGGAGATCGGTTCCGGCGAGACGGATACCGATGATGAAGATATGGATCTGGAATTGAATTCGGATGGGAAGTGGGTAATAGTCGATATGTGATCGGCTGAAAACCTGAAGAGTAGTACGGGAGAATTGTTCTTATGCACATAGCAGTCTATTTCATAGCAGGTTCACTGTTTCTCATGATGGGGCTTGTACTTCTGGTTCGAAAGCTCAACTATTCCGCCATGGCGGAAATATCGATGAGATATCCTGAGCACAGCAGGATTATTACATCCCCTGTGGCGAACCTGTTCGGGATAAAATCCCGAGGAATGAAACAGGTAAGAGGTAACGGTACTCTTCTGCTTACATCTTCACAACTTTACTTCAGGATGCTCCTGCCAAAAAAAGAAATACTGGTACCGCTTCGCAGCATTACCTCTGTTGAGACTCCCAGGAGTTTTCTGGGAAAGACGAAGGGGAGGAAACTCCTGAAAATTGATTTCAGGAATGATACGGGGGGTACGGATTCCGCAGCATGGCTTGTAGCTGATCTTGAAAAATGGGTTGAAGCCATCAGAGAATCAGCAGAATTGAATTGACAATTACCCCTGATCTTGAGCTGTATTTTTACACTACTGCTTTTTCCTCCTTTTCTATAAGACCCAGCTTTTCCAGTCTGAGGGTTATTGCATAGCTGCTTCTTTTCAATTTAGATGCAATATCGTCTCGCAGTGTATTTTTTCGGAATTCTTCCTGCAGAATACTTTCTTCTTCCTCTGTCCAGGTTTTTCCGCTGCGTTCGTACTTGCCGGATGAGCCATCCTGTGGCAGGTTTCCTCTTTTTTCGGCGGCCATCCTGAGTTCATCAGCTGCTTCTGAGAGCATGGCACCAATTTCTTCAAGGTTTTCTTCGAAAAGAAAAACCCTGTTCTGGTCGAAATCGGAATCGGATACTCTGCGGGATTCCGTTAATGAAAGGTAGAACCTGTCGTTGACGGCCTGCCTTACATCTATGAAGTAAGTTGTTCTTCCGGCCAACACCCTTCCGCTGAACAATGATTCGTTCTGGTTACCCATTTCTTCTTCTCCCTTCAGTGTAAACATCCGTTCACCACCAGTGTCCGCTTTTTTTAAGGGCTTGTCAATACCCGCCTGCTTCAAGTACCTTCATGATTCGGGAAGGAATTGGGAGAAATTATGATAAAAGCAGTTTCCTTTTTACCGGTTACACGGAAAGAGATGGAAACCCTTGAATGGGATTTCTGCGATATCATACTGATTACCGGGGATGCATATGTAGATCATCCTTCCTTCGGAGCGGCTGTCATAGGCAGGTATCTTGAAAACATGGGTTATAGGGTGGGAATCATTCCCCAGCCGGATATTTCGTCACCTGATGATTTCCTGCGGCTCGGTGTTCCGAAGCTATTCGTTGGAATAACTTCAGGGGCGATGGATTCCATGGTTAACCATTATACATCTCTAAAAAGAATCCGCTCCAACGACGCATATTCCGAAGGGGGAAAGCCCGGGAGAAGGCCTGACAGGGCATTGATGAAATACGTAAACCTCGCTCAGAGAACGATGCCTGGTGTTCCGGTAGTAATTGGGGGTATAGAAGCCAGCCTGAGAAGGCTGAGTCATTACGATTACTGGAGCGACAGGGTCAGAAAATCAATTCTGCTCGATACAAAAGCGGATATTCTTGTATACGGAATGGGAGAAAAAGCGACGGGCGAAATTGCCGGTGCCCTGTCATCCGGTCGGGATATCAGTGGAATCAGGGGTACCGCGGTTTACACCAGCGAAAAATCCCTTTGCGAAATGGATCTTGATCAGTACATCGAACTGCCTTCGCACGAAGAGGTCTCAAGCAGTTCGGATTCGTTCATGGAAACGACTAAGATTCTTGAGAGTGAAATCAGCCCCTTTTCAGGCTCCACTCTTATTCAGAAGGCCGACAGCCGTGCTGTTATCGTCTATCCGCCACAATATCCGTTGAGTACCGATGAGATGGACAGTGTATACGATCTGCCATACTCCAGGGAACCTCATCCGATTTACACCGAAGAGATTCCGGCGTTCAGTATGATACAGAATTCGATTACAGTTGTTCGTGGTTGTGCGGGAGGCTGTAGTTTCTGCGCCCTGGGGCTGCACCAGGGAAAACTGATAAGCAGCAGGAGCCGCAATTCAGTCGTACGGGAAGTAAAAACGCTTACAGGCAAACCATATTTCAGGGGAACGGTTACCGATCTGGGTGGCCCCACCGCTAATCTTTACGGTCTTGGCTGCGCCGGCGGCGAAGCTCTTCACGAATGCAGAAGGTATTCATGCCTGTATCCCGACATCTGCGAGAATTTTAAAACGGACCACAGCCCGTATATTGAACTTCTGGATGCAGTCGCGAACATCTCCGGTGTACGAAATGTTTTTGTTTCCAGCGGTATACGATTCGATGTAGCCCTTCGCGACAGGGGCTTCATTGAAAAACTGGTAAGGGATAACGTGTCTGGATACCTTAAGATTGCTCCTGAACACTTCGATCCGGATGTTCTGAAACTGATGAGGAAACCTCCCCCCGATATTTGGAGAAGATTCAAGGTTCTTTTTGAAGATATCTCGCAAGAAGCGGGTAAAGAACAGTATATAGAACCTTACATACTCGTTGCTGCTCCTGGCTGCGATATGAAACAGATGCACAGGGCGGCAGCAGAACTCAGGAGCCAGCGCATGCGGCCCGAAAAGGCTCAGATATTCCTTCCAACTCCCATGACCATGGCAACGGCTATGTACCTTACCGGTATCAATCCGGAAACTGGTGAAGAGATTTATGTGGCCCGAAAACCTTCACTGAAAAAGAACCAGCTGGAATCACTTCCGGGTCACTTTCAGAAAAAATCCACCAGATAGACCATCTATCATCATTTTATTTGCTGATATTGCTATAAGGAAATATCGATCAGAACATTGCAGGATGGTATCAGCTTCTCAGTATGTCTCGGATAGTTGAAGTCAATTCCCGAATATCAATTGGTTTCCCAACTATCTTACTGACATTCTTCCGCCGGATATCTTCATGATTTTGCAGACCGTAACCTGTCATAAGTACTATAGGAATCTCCGAATGAAGTTTTCTTATTTCTTCTGCCAGATCCAGTCCGGTCATTCCTGGCATGGTTAAATCGGTGAGTACAATATCGTATTTGTTTTCAGCTTTGCGAAATGACTCCAGTGCGTCAGCAGGAGTATTAAAAGCATCAACTTCGTAGCCAAGCTGCCTTAGAATTTTTTCCAGCATCCTTGTAACAGCTTCCTCATCATCAACGATAAGAATCGCCTCATGTCCGTAATGAAGAGAATCGTCTTTTACCTTAACTGGTTTTTCAGCCTCTTCTGTAACAGGGAGATATATATGAAATGCCGTGCCTTTGCCCGGTTCGCTGTATACAATGATTTCTCCGTCATGGCTCTGTACAATGCCATGTACTATCGAAAGGCCCATACCACTGCCCTTGCTATAGCCTTTAGTTGTGAAAAATGGTTCGAAAATATGACCCAGTATATCGTCGATTATTCCGTGACCCGTATCGCTGACAGTCAGACGAATGTATTTCCCCTGCTTGAGGTTAGGATAAGAATCTGCAATGGTTTTATCAACATATGCAGGTTTCAATTCAATAGTAATTACTCCTCCTTCCCTTTCCATCGCCTGGTAAGCGTTAGTACATAAATTCACAACAACCTCATGCATCTGTATCGGGTCGGCAAGAATCACCGGACAGGATTCGTCGATATTCCGCTTGATTTCAATCGTTGCCGGGATGGATGGACGCATCAGTTTTAACGCTTCATTTACAATCAGGTGCAGTCGAAGCGGTTCTTTTTCTTTTTCCATCTGCTGGCTGAATGTCAGTATCTGATTAACAAGATCTTTAGCGCGGTTGGCTCCATTAAGGATCTCTTCAAGATCTGTGCGGACAGGATTATCAGATGGCAGGTTCGACAGAGCCATGTCGGTATAACCGATAATTGGAGTAAGGATATTATTGAAATCGTGAGCGATTCCGCCTGCCAGAGTACCTATGGTTTCCAGTTTCTCCGTCTTGAATAGTTTTTTCTGCAGTATCTCCTTCTGTCTTTCCAATTTCTTTTGTTCGGTGATGTCGATGTCCGTGCCTCGATAACCTAGCAGGTTTCCTTCTTCGTCAAGGATTGGAAGGCCGCTTGTCAGGAGCCATACGATGTTTCCGTTTTTATGAACGTTACGATTCGGAAATCTGAAAAGTGGTTTCTTTTCAGAAAATATTTCAAGGGTTGCTTTTTTCAGCGGCTCAATATCATCAGTGTGGAATAGATCGTACGAATGCTTCTTTCCCACGATTTCCTCAGGTTTGTATCCAATCAGCTTCTCCACTACAGGGCTTGCGTAGGTATACAATGCATTTGCATCAACTTCCCATATCCATTCCTCCGCGCATTCGGATACCTGCCGGAAGCGTTTCTCACTCTCGCGAAGCGCTTCCGTTGCTTTCCTTCGCTCGGTGATATCTCTTACAATGCTCACCGCGCCCCATTTATCCTTTATTCTCACGGAAGAGATTGACAGCTCTACCGGAAATTCTGTCCCGTCCTTCTTCAAGGCCACCATTTCCATTGTTTTCCCGATAGCAGGCCCTTTGCCAGAATCCGCGAATTTCCTGAAACCCTTTCGAAAGACTTCAATAAAACGTGGCGGCATAAGAGTCGCGTGAAGATTCTTTCCAATAATGTCTTCCGCTTTATAACCGAACATTTCCTCTGACGCTTTGTTCCAATGACAGACATTTCCATCATTGTTCATCATTATTATCGAGTCTTCTGCGGAATCACTGATTAACCTTAATTTTTCCTCGCTTTCCCGCAGAATGACTTCGTTTTCGTGCTGTTTGCGGAGGAACCCTGATGCTACTACTCCCCCTGTCAGACAGGCAAGAATAAGCGCGGCTCGCATGTACAGTACGTAAGATGGAATTCTCAGAGCAAACAAATCGAGAAAAGAACTGCCGGAATGAAATGTATAGTATCCGAGAAAGCTGTCAACAATCCAGAAGAAAGCGCCGATCAGAAGCGCAAAGCCTATGATATGAGCTGTTTTCCTGTATGAAATGCTTTTTCTTAATTTGAGGAATTTTCTTACGATACCAAGGTTCAATAGTACGTCCGCCAACAGCAGAATTATGTAAGCTACAACGAACTGCTTTATTACTACGAAGTGTGAAAAGCTCATCGGGATTACGTTTGATGAAGCCGGAGCCAACCCCCAGGCAGGTGGATTCCATGTAATAGCCCATCTTGATAATGTATAGAGATTAATTGTGTTCAGTATTCGAAATGGAAATTCAACAGCGTACATGCTCAGCCACCATTTACATTTCTTCTGTTTTCTGCGAAGGTTCGCAAAATAACCATGCCATACTATCCAGATTGTAAATGGCGGCACAACGAACAATGTGGCATAACCGTTGGCAGGACCCCACAGCCACCACATCGTTTGACAACCACCGGCCAAAGCGGACAGCAAACCGTATTTCCATCCCCAGGCAAGCGTTATCAGTAACGGAAACAAAAGACCTATCAGAACCGTCGCGGTATATGGAGGGAAAGAAAAATCTATAGTAACGAAATTTGCCGCAAACCCAAGCAGACCGAAGGAAATTGAAACAAGACTTCTATAAACAGTGTATTTCTTCTCCGCTTTCATTTTGCTTGTTCTTCCGGTTTATATGTTCAATATGCATTTATCACTTTGTTACACTACTTCCAGACGCAGTGTACAGTCAACCTCGAATATAATCGACGTATCATCCAACTCCACGATAGCAATAAATACAAATATAGGTGCATGATACATACTATCCGGATATCTGTTTGAGAATCACGTTTTCTTCGTTCAGTTATCAGAACGTGTTACCAGGAGGATTCGCGAAGTTCGTTTTGTACAGGTGATTTGTCTGTACGCAATTTATTCGTATAATAAAGGTATTGAATTCTAGGGGTACGAAATCTGTTGTTTAGGGGTTGAATAGCGGAATGGAATATTTGCTTTATTATGTTGACTGTCTATGTATAAATACATATCTCGATTCACAGGATAACAATATATGCGAACGCGTCGGCCCATATCGATCAATAACAGCCTTGTTCATGGAATATGCAACTACTCCTGCAGGTTGTGCGGTATTAATAAAACGAACTACAGAGGCCCGAAAGAATTTCAGCCGTATATTGTAACAAGAACCCTTATCGAGCGAATACTTGAAGCTGCCGGATCCGGTATATATGTGCGTTATGTAGCTAATTCCGGTGATGGCGAGGCGACACTGCATCCGGAGTTTGCTGACAGGTTAAGGATGTTCGGCGAGATGCTCAGGGAATGGGATGCATCCATCGTACCTCCACCGGAAATTTCCGTTGTCACGAACGGTTCATCGTTAAATAAATCAGAGATATTGGCTCCCTTCGCAGACAATTGCATTTCGTTGATCATCTCTTTCCCGACCAGCAATCCCGAATCGTACGGGTTGATAATGAAGGGTGACAGCGGGCAGGGAGAAGCCCTGCTGTCCGGAGTGCTGCCGGGTATTGAAAAGGCGATGGCTCTCCGCGCGGGCGGATATCTTTCCAGACTCTATTTGCACATCTCCCCCCCAGAGACTGAGATCATTAGACGTGATTTTCCCGAAACGATTAACAGTTTAACTGAAATCGCGCGAAGGGTTGAACTTAGAGAGATAGAACTTGTTCTTTTCCCCGCGACAAGTAACCGTTCCGGCTTGCTGCGCAACTCCGTTGCGGCAGTAGAGATGTACAGCGATTTCTTCAGACGCTACAACGGGCAGACCGTCAATGAAGTGAAAATCAGAATGCAGCTTGTGCTTAAGCGGTTCTTCCATAGTACATCTGAGATAGGAGACCTTGTCAGGTGTTTCAGATTCCCATGTCTCTGGAACGCCAATTTCTTTATTGCCGCAGATGGAAGTTCTATCTGCTGTAACGATCAATCAGTGCGAAATCCGCTGGGCAATATTCTGTATGAATCGATAGATACTCTTATGCAATACAAAGAGCAGTATTTACCCGGAGAAGTATGCGCCGGCTGTAACCAGTCACCACAGATGTTAAAAGGATCCTTTCAAGCGGTGCTTTTCTCCTTTCTGGCAAGGCTGCGCCTGTCGATTGCACGGATTCGTAACAGATGTTCAAACTCAGGTGATAGTACAACTGCAATAGGAGATATCGCTGCTTCAGTGGACGACATGATCATTGAAAATGATTGCGAAGGTGAAAGTATCGATTCCAAAGATGGAAATAAAAACAGTGAATTCGCGGATTCCAGACTTACCAGGAATATTGATGAGATGAAGGATGCATTCAATTTAGTATATAGAACGTATTTCCAAACCGGCCTTCAACAATCAAATTCATCTTCGATGAGAATTGGTTTTCACGATATTCTACCTTCAAGTCATTTACTGATAGTAAAAAACGATGGGAAAGTCTGCGGCACACTTACTCTTGTAAGAGATACTAATGGAAAGCTTCCAATCGACGAGCTTTTCAGTGAAGAGATCGCAAGAATCCGGGAAACTGGTTCTCTTGTTTGTGAACTGTCTGCTCTTGCTGTAGATGCGGACCTCTCGAATGGAGAAAGATGGGGGATTCTGCTGTCTCTGTTCAGAAAGGCGTTTATTCTAGGTCATGACCTTTTGGGCTGTACCGATTTCTGCATGATGATACATCCGCGTCATTGTACCTATTATCAGAGGAAATTCTATTTTGAAAAGATCGGAGATGCAAAACCGTTCGAAAAAGTGAACGGAGCGCCAGCTGTTCCTATGAGGCTCAATCTAATAACAGGCAGGGAACTGGTACGAATAAACGATCCGCAACTGTATCAGTATTTCTATGGTGGTGAGCATCAGATTATCAAAGAGCAGACAATGCGTGAACTGAATGACCGGCGAAACCCCCACGGCATTGAGTATATTAACAGTTTAAGCGGAATAAAGCCGAATCTCCTCGAGGGTATGGCAGCGCACGAAAAACAGACACTTTCAAGTTACTACCCGGAAATGAGAATGGACCAACCGTGAAGATACTTCTGATCTCTTCAAATAGAGAGAGACATCCCTGGCCGGTTCCTCCTCTCGGAGCCTGCTATGTTGCTTCAAGCCTTGAACGGGAAGGCTTTGAAGTTCAACTGCTGGACATACTTTTTTCCGGCAATCCGCCATCCGAGATAGCAGACAGGATCAATCAGTTCGCGCCGGATCTGGTGGGAATATCGATCAGGAATATTGACAATGTTGACCAGCAGTCCCCCTGCTTTTACCTGGAGGATGTCAAGAAGAATATCGTTGATCCTGCACGAAATGCTGCGTCAATGCCACTCGTTATAGGAGGCTCAGCTGTAAGCATCATGCCAGAACGGATCATGGATTATCTCGGTGTGGATTACGCCATATGCGGGGAAGGCGAGAACGCTTTTGTGGAATTCGCGCGCAGGGTTGAATCCGGATCGGATATCTCTTCTATCGACGGGCTTCTGTACAGAAAAAAGGAAAGGATTGTAAGGAATCCCGTCCGGAGAATTGAGAACCTCGATGACCTGGCTTTGCCTCGGATGTACAGGTGGGTCGACTGGAAAAAGTACAGCCTTGATTACGCTCCGTACTCCATTCAGACTAAACGTGGCTGCGCCCTGAAATGCAGCTACTGTGTTTACAACGAAATCGAGGGATGCAGCTACAGACTGAGAGATCCTGCATTAATTGTTGACGAGATCGAGGATATTGTAGCGAACTGTAAGCCCAATGTGATAGAATTCACCGATTCCACATTCAACATTCCGCTGGACCATGCCATTGCCATCTGCCGGGAGATTATCAGGAGAAAGATCAGGACCTCTTTCAATACCATGGGGATCAATCCGTCAGCCGTTACCGCGGAGCTGGCGGGACTGATGAAGGAGGCAAATTTCATAGAAGTGTCCTGTACGCCCGAATCAGGTTCTGAGAAAATGCTGAAAACACTGGGTAAGAATTTCACAGTGGAAAGTGTTGAACTAGCCGCCAGGGTTTTAAACGATAGCGGTATACCGGTGGTCTGGTATTTCCTCTTCGGTGGGCCGGGTGAGAACGAGTCCACTATCAAAGAGACCTTCAGGTTCATCGATAAGAACATCGGCAGACGGGATCTTGTTTTCATTACAAGCGGTATAAGAGTGTTACCTGGTGCGCCACTTTACGGCTATGCTCTTACAACCGGTCAAATTTCTGTTAATTCGGATCTATTGAGGCCGGTCTGGCTTCAACCGAAGGAAATCAGTATAAAAGAAATGCTTTACATGATAAACAGGGAAGTAATCAACCACTCGAACTATATCAACCTTCAGGATAATTCGGAGAGTACCCTTCTGGCGCGAACTCTTAAGAGGTTGTACTCGGTTCTCAGGCTGAAGGAGCCTCTCTGGACTAACATTATGCGAAGAGATTTAATATATAGAATATCCGGATATAATCGGTACAGATTGAAGAACCTGGAGAAGGAATACCGCAAGGGATTTTGAAAGGATGGCATTTATCTGGAGGATACTGATTCGATTGATTACTAAACGATTTACTGAGTAGGGGTTTACCTGAGTTCATCTAGGAGAAATATTAATCTGGAAGAAGGAGAAAATGGCTTATGTAGGTATCAGCAGCGATACGGATTCGGAAAAGGCCGGCAGGGAAGCCGCCGGCCTGGCGAAGAACCAGTTCAAAAACAAGGAATCCGTCTCGTGGGTGCTGGCGTTCTGCGGCGGCAGGCATGAACCTGACAGTGTTCTCACGGGAATAAGATCCGAGCTTGGTGACGTAGCGGTTTACGGCGGGGCAACGGCTGGAATCATTACGAACGACTCACTTGGATACACGGGCTACGAATGCGGCCTTGCCGCATTCACTTCCGATTTCACTGCACCCGGCTTAGTGGTGAATAACAATTTAAAAGCGGGTGAGTTCAAGGCTGGAAAAGAGATCGGTCTCGCTCTGGATGAATTGACGAACGAAGGCGACACAGTACTCATTTTTTACACCAACCTTCGATCAACACCGCCCCCTGTACTCTATACCGGCAGCACGTTGATGGACGGTGTATATTCTGGCCTTAAGAAAGATACTCTGAATATAATCGGTTCGGGCCTGGTTGGAGATTTCACATTTTCACCCAGTTTCGTTTTCGATGGCCGCGGAGTAGTCAAGCATTCAGTTATCGGGATAATCCTTTCGGGGGAATTGACTCCACATACTACCATAATGCATGGATGCAAACCTATCAGCTCATTTAAGGAAATAACAAAGATCGATGGCCCTGTCCTCTACGAACTTGATGGCCGTCCCGCAACGGATGTTTTCAGCGAGATGCTGGGGATTGACCCTGAAGATATATGCAACTCAAAAATCCCTTTCATAGTTACTCTCGGTAAGAAGTATGGAGAACCGTACTCCCCCTTCAATGAACAGATGTATGTAAATCGCCTTATTATTGATTCAAACCCTGAAGAGGGTTCTGTAACTATCTTCGAGGCGGATTTCCAGCAGGGAGATATTGTTCAGGTAATGTCGCGGGACAATCAGTTGATGGTTGAATCCGTTAATAAGGGAACCACAGAACTGCTCGAAACCGTTGACCTGGGAAAAGCGAAGTTCGCCCTCTATATTGACTGCGCGGGTAGAGCTTCCAGCTTCAGCGGTTCTGAGACCGAGGAGGCTGACGTCGTCAGGAAGACAGTTGGTGGAAGTATGCCATTCCTGGGCTTCTACTCAGGTGTGGAGATCGCACCGCTCCTTGGCCGCAGCCGCCCGCTGGACTGGACAGGAGTTTTGACAATATTCACAAATGGATAGAACTATGAATGATATTAAAGCGGAGAGAGATTACTATCGCCGGCAATGTGATGAGCTTGGCCAACGGATATTAAGATTACAGCAGGAACTTACCGAAGTTCGAAAAGATGTCAGGCGATCACGAACCACCAATTCGCTTATTCTGAAGACATACAATCTGATCAACAGTGATGTCTCTATCGAGAGTATTGAAAACCACTTCTTCCAGGCTATCATGAGCAGCATGTCGGCTGATCGTATCTTGATTTTTCGATACGATGAGGTAACTGATAGTTTCGTTTCAGAATACACTCTTGGTTTAAAAAAGGATACTAAGCTGGTAATCAAGCTACCCGGCAGGGCACCGGAATTTCTGTTTGTAAACTCGACAACGGAGCCGGACGCTATTGCTGGAGCTCTCTGCGGTGCAATTGAAACACCATATATCCTGTGGACTTTCAACCGGCATGAAGGAATCGCGCTCTTAATCGGCAATAGTACCGAGGATAAAATATTCCGTTTCCCCTTTGAGGAGAAAGACCGGAGTACTGTTGAAAGCTCTCTGAGTGTGTTTATCGATATTGTCAGACGCAAAGAAGCTGAAAAGGCTTTGCTGAAATCGGAGGGAAGGTATCGAAGGCTTGTTGAGTCTTCACCGGAATCCATCTTCATCTTCCATGAAAGTAAGCTTAACTTCGCGAATAATGCCGGGATAAAGCTTCTGGGCGCGGAAAGTCCGAACGAGATCATTGGAAAGCCACTTCAGGAAATTATCCATCCGGACGATTACGAGTCTGTGAAAAGCTCAATAACCGAGATGTTGGGAAATCATCATGAAATCCCTCTGACGGAGAGAAGGTTCAAAAAGGTTGATGGCTCCGTTATCGATGTAGAGATGGTAGCCATACCATTTGCTTATCCGGAAAGGGCCGGGGCTCAGATCGTTGCGCTTGATATTTCTGAACGTAAGAAGATGGAGATGGAGCTTTTGAGAATTGAGAGAATAGAATCCATTGGTGTGCTTGCCGGTGGAATCGCGCATGATTTCAACAACATTCTAACCGGAATACTGGGCAATATTGACCTGGCAAAGACGTTTTCAATCCCGGAAAGTGAGGCTTTGAGGTTTCTGCATAATGCTCATTGCGCAGCAACCAGAGCGAAGGAACTGACTCAGAAGCTTCTCACATTCTCCAAAGGCGGTTTGCCTCTCAGAACAACTACTTCGATTTCGGAGATAATTACCGATTCTGTGAATTTTATTCTAAGCGGTTCCAACATCCGCTTTGAATACAATCAGCCTGATGATCTCTGGGCCGTTGACATCGACGTGGTGCAATTCAGACAGGTCATCGAGAATTTAACGATCAATGCGCATCAATCAATGCCTGCCGGAGGTCTTTTCACCATTCGAGCAGAGAATATCGCGGAGATAACAGGACATGTTCTTCCGCTGAAAGATAGAATGTATGTAATGGTGACCGTAAATGACCAGGGAGTCGGTATACCTGAAGGAAACCTTCTGAAGATATTTGACCCATACTTCACAACAAAGGACAAAGGGAGCGGATTAGGTCTGGCAACTGCGTATTCCATAATTAATAAACATGATGGCTTGATAACTGTCGAGTCAGAACCGGGACATGGTACAACATTTATCATCTATATTCCAGCAACCAGAGAAGAGCCTGAAACCGTAATAAAGGATGAAGAACCTCCAAAGGCAGGCAAGGGCCACGTACTGGTTATGGATGATGAAGAAATGGTCAGGAATGTTGCTGTTGAAATGCTGGGCAGCCTGGGGTTTGAGGCATTTGCTGTTAAAGACGGGCGGGAAGCAATAGAAGTTTACACCGCCGCAAAGGAATCAAAAAACTCCTTTGACGCGGTTATCATGGACCTGACTATTCCGGGAGGAATGGGAGGAGAAGAGGCAATAGCAGAACTCCTTGAAATTGATCCTGATGTTAAAGTGATTGTATCAAGCGGTTACTCGAACAATCCTGTATTGGCCAATTATTCTGATTACGGATTCACGGCTACCATAGCAAAACCATTCAGTCTAAAAGAATTGAGTAATACCTTACTCAAAGCAACGGGAGCCTGATCCGAAATCTCACCTGATAATGAAGCGGCGGCCTTCTGGCCGCCGCTTGCTTGTATGATCAGGATTTACGTCTATTTCAGTATTACAAGACTTCTAACATCGGTAAATCCGCCAGCTTCCATCCTGCAGTGATAGATACCGGGAATCAGGTTTTCAATACAAACCTGATAATTACCGGCTTCGATCTCTCCGTCAGCTATCCTGGCCACAACGCGCCCGGACATGTCGAAGATGCTGAGATTAACATTGCAGATATTGGGAACATCGAAAGCGATGACGGGAGCACCGAAGCAGGGATTGGCAGATATTATACTAAGAGTGAATTCATCTGCGGGACTGCTGGAGCCGGCGATACCGACTGACAGCCAGTCGATGGTGACATCCTGCAGTATTGGAATTACCGGAGAATCGCCCACGTCAGTTGTTGAGAGAATCGCTTTGTACTGAATGTAGTTATCACCGTCACTGACATACGAATCGATTGAGCCCGGAGAAGTGATGTCGGCGGACCAGGAGCCCATTGCAGCTGAGTTATCGGAACTACGCAGCTGGAAGATGGCATCAGTGTTCGTCGGTGTTGTTGCTGTCCAGGCAATAGTATTCCAGTCCGGATCTTCCTGTGCGTCAAGTATTGATGATTCCAGCACACCTGTGCTTTCGAACAGATCGTACCAGTCAACCCTGTCGCTGCTGTTGTCACAGATGAGAGCTTCGTTCACGCCGTCGAGGTTAATATCAACGCCTGCAACGAAGTATGGACCATTGTATTCATCCGTTATAAGGTGTTCGACCCATGAGGTTCCTGTACCATTGTTCTCAAACCAGTACGAAACATCTAAATTAGGACTACAGACAAGAACATCCTGATCGCCGTCCTGATCAAGGTCGTAGAAGCTGGAGTAAACCGGGTAGTCGATTGTTGTAATCGTATGCCTGGCCCAGCTGGTTCCGATGTCATCAGTGTTTTCAAACCAGCAGAGACTGTCACCGGACATTGCTGCGCAAAGGACATCGAGGTATGTGTCGCCGTCAATATCAACGAACCACGCATGGCCTGCCCCGTTATAGGAACTGCTTATGCAGTGATGTGTCCAGATGAGGCCTGTTCCGTCGTTTTCCCACCATGACAGAGAGTCACCATAGTAGGCACCGGCCACTACATCAAGATAACCGTCTTTGTCGAGATCGGCCACGTTTCCACACCTTGGCCCATTTGTCGCGCAGATGTTATGTCTTGTCCAGCTGAAACCGCCAACACCGTCATTCTCGTACCAGGCAACCGTGTCGCAAGCGTATGCGGGTACGACAATATCAATAAAAGCGTCAGCGTTCATATGAGCTGCAATCAATGTTCTGACCTGGTTAGCGTATGGAGACTCTACGACCATGTGAGAAATCCATCCGGAACCTGTACCGTCGTTTTCGTACCAGACGACGGAATCACCGGAGTAATAGCCGGCAATTGCATCAAGGTCACCATCGTTGTCGATGTCTGCAAGAGCGGCTGTGTGAGGATCGTTACCCGCACCAATGAAGTGACGCTCCCAGAAATAGCTGTCACCGTCAATGTTCTCGAACCATACAAGGGAATCCGCATAGTATTCACAAACAAGAACATCTATGTCACTATCTCCGTCAATGTCGCCACAGACTGCCCATCTTGGACCGTTAGATGATGATGAGATATTATGCTCTAAACTCAGGCCGATTTCCCCTGTTGTCAGCCAGGATATACCGCTCGATACATCGAACAGCGTTCCCCAGGTTGTTACTGGACCTGGAGTGCCAGGCCCACCTACCCAGTCAGTCTGTGTTTCTGTGCCGTCAGCTATACAGATGCCGACAAGCATGACAAGCGCAAGAAAAATTTTCATATTAAAAACCCTTTCTGATTAATGATTTGCCTAATTCTAAGGATGGTGAATATATGTAAAGACTATGGTACGCACAAGCTACGCTATATAGTCAATTGCATTACCATGATATGTCGTCGTAAACAGTTGTGCTGAAAGATGATAAGGACATTTCATGTATATCCCGGGATGTTCACTTTCAAGTACCGGTGCTCCTGTCATTCATTCACACGTCGGTTTTCTCGGGAAACCGCTGTTTTTCGGATCGGAAATGTGCTATAGAACATGAATTATGATAAATTTGCCTCAACTGCTCGAAAGGTGAAAGGGAATGCGAAAAAGAAAGATACTTTTATTCAGTGTAATAACTATTCTAACATCGATGTCATCGGCCCGGATAGAACCGGATGTGCAGTGGACAAAGATTTTCGGTGGAGGTATTTATGAGTTCGGGAGGTGTGTTCAGCAGACAACGGATGGCGGATATATCGTTGTAGGCGATACTGACTCCTTCGGATCAGGCAATTTTGACGTCTGGCTCATTAAAACCAGCAATCTGGGTGATACCCTCTGGACAAAAACCTTCGGAGGTGTGGGAGAAGACCGCGGATTCTCGGTAGATCAAACCACAGACGGGGGATACATCATAGCTGGCTATACCAGTTCCTATGGAGCAGGCGGTCTTGATATCTGGCTTATAAGAACCGATAACGAAGGCGATACTCTATGGACAAAAACATTTGGTGGATCATTCTGGGACTGGGCGACATCGGTACAGCAGACCACTGATGGAGGATACATTCTTACAGGTATGATACAACCTTCCTTCGGTGCAGGCTGGAATGTCTGGTTGATAAAAACAGATTCCAGTGGAGATTCCGAATGGGAAAGAATATTCGGAGCAGATGATTACGACAATGGCATGTCGGTTCAGCAGACCGTTGATGGCGGTTACATTGTTCTTGCCGATACCTATTCCTACGGAGCGGGGAGCAGTGATTTCTGGCTGATAAAGACCAACAATCTTGGTGATACTCTCTGGACGAACACCTTTGGAGGAACCGGCTGCGAGCGCAGTCATTCGGTACAGCAGACTGCGGATGGCGGCTACATTATGGCTGGTGATACCAGATCCTATGGTTCAGGTGATTACGATGTATGGCTGGTTAAGACAGATAGCGACGGTGGAGGTGTATGGACACGGACTTTCGGCGGGGTTGAAGAGGATTGCGGCTGTTCGGTACGGCAAACCGTTGATGAAGGATATATCATTGCCGGTTACACTGAATCCTTCGGAGCCGGTAATTTCGACGTCTGGCTTTTAAGAACGGACGACAGCGGTGATACTGAATGGTCAAAGACCATAGGGGGAGAAAATCTTGATAGGGGCAGATCGGTGGATTTAACTGCGGATGGTGGATTTATCGTTGCCGGAAGTACGTACGACTATTTTGCAGGGGAATACAATATCTATCTGATAAAGCTGGGTCCGGAGACATCGGTTTCGCAGCCGCAGTCCGGTTCAGCGCCTGAACAAGTCGGCATTAGCATCTGCCCCAATCCATTCAATTATTCAACAACGATTGCTTTTGATGTTCCGTCGGGGGTTGACGGAACGGTGTCCCTTTCAATCTACGATATTACCGGCGGAATAGTGACGACACTCATTAGCGAGCCTATGGCGACCGGGGCTTATTCTACGGTTTGGAACGGGACTGACAGGAGAGGGCGCAGTATCACTCCGGGTGTGTATTTCTGCAGGATAGAAGGCCCTTCATTCAACTGCACGAAGCGGATGATTCTGTTGAGAAATTGAGGTAAATATGACCTGTCAAAATGTTTACGAATGCAATGAAAGATTCTGTTTACTCGACGTATACTCGGATGGATTGCTACCAGTTAGGTACTCCGTTCACGTACATTCCATGATTGTTCCTGCAGTTTCTGTTCCAACCTCTGAGTCTGAAGTTATCGTAATTCCTCCCGGTAATTCTATATCGGTAATGAGTGCCGCAGGAGGGACATTTAAGCTGTTCCCAGTTCAGAAGGTACTCCTCAGTTGCTGAGAAATTCATCCATCTGTGTCCTGCATTCGCGTAGGGGTAATGACCGGTTGAGCCATAGTACATATGAAGAGCGCCCGCCAGATTTCTCATGTTATGTCTGCAGCTCTGCGTTTTAGCCTGTTCGGACAGAT
>JAIORS010000133.1 GCA_021108005.1 Candidatus Aegiribacteria sp. | reverse complement strand
CAGTCACCTCTGTGTTTAAACGGATGAACCGCTCCAGGAGATTTTGCCGGATAATCGGGACACTTTGCAACAGAAGACGTTACCATATCGTTGTCTCCGGCAGCAACGCCAGGTTATTGGAACTTGAAGTTTCGACTGAGCTTCTCAGGAGAGGACGCAAATTCTGTTACTATAGGGGAAAAGGGAAACCGCATAAGAGTATTTGAACTTAAAGCATCGAAAGCTCCAAAACCCGGAAAGGGGTTCTGGACGCTGCTTGAATCTCTCAAACCCGAGATGGCTGCAGTTGTATCTCCCGTTGAGCAGCCATATTTGTACAGGCAAGGCGTCAGTGTAGAGAATTTGCATTCACTGGGACAGATGCTGCTGTCGGATTAAACCGGAAAAGGGCTATAGAACTGAAAACGAGTGAATGGAAGAACAATTCATCCTTATTGTAGTGAAAACAACCCTTGATAATAGCCATGTAATGGTTATAATACCATCATGGAATGGCCATTGGGGGTAAAAGATGCATCGTAAAGCTTTGGATTACCTGGTTGAATGGAAAGACAGGAAATCGCGAAAGCCATTAGTCATACGCGGCGCAAGGCAGGTTGGAAAAACATGGCTTGCCCGCGAACTTGCTGATACCTGTTTTGACAATCTGGTTGAAATTAACTTCGAATATGAAATTGAAGCGTCTTCTCTCTTTGAATCTCGCAATCCGGAAGAGATCGTTTCGCTTCTGGAAACTCGATACGGTAAAAAGATAGTTCCGGGAAAGACACTTCTGTTCTTAGACGAGATTCAGTCTTCAATAGATGTATTTTCAACACTGAGATACTTTTATGAACTTATGCCCGAACTGCATGTAATCGCGACAGGCTCACTTCTGGAGTTTCATTTTGGGAAGGATGGGATAAATGTTCCCGTGGGCCGTGTTGAATATATGTTTCTGGGGCCAATGGTCTTTGAAGAGTATCTCCATGCTCTTGGGAAGACTGAATTAGTTGAATATCTCGATACATTCACTATTGACAAGATTATTCCCGAAGCTATTCATCTGCATTTATTAAAGCTCTTAACACAGTACATTCTTGTCGGCGGAATGCCTGAATCCATTTCTCTGTATTTGGAGACTGGATCCTACAGAGAGTGTGATATACTGAAGCAGGCAATACTGTCTTCATATATAGATGATTTCGCAAAATATGGTAAAAGAATGAATGTGGACTTGATAAGAGATATTTTCGCAAAACTTCCTTTTCTTGTCGGTTTGAAGTTCAAATATTCAGCAATAAGCAGAACGAGTAGAGCTCGTGATATTAGAAGAATGACATGGAACCTCTTCAAAGCAGGCATAGCTACACCTGTATTCGGTTCCTCATGCAATGGTATTCCGATAAAGTCAGAGAAAAAGGCAGATACATTCAAAATTCTTTTCATCGATGTAGGTTTGCTCTGTCGCGCATGTGGGCTGAACAGTATTGATATGCTTGGAGCCGAGAAATTAATGATGATTAATTCGGGAGCAGTCGCAGAGCAATTTATCGGTCAGCATCTGCTGAGTGAGCGTGAATACTACGAAAAGCCGGAATTGTATTACTGGGCTCGTGAGAAAAAGAACTCTTCAGCTGAAGTCGATTACGTTACTGTATTGGGAAGAAATATCCTGCCTGTAGAGGTTAAAGCCGGTAAAACAGGTTCTCTGAAATCTTTGCATATGTTCCTCATGACAAAAAGAAGAACATTTGGAGTCCGTTTCTATATGGATATGCCATCACATACAGAAAGTGTAACAGGGCTTAGCGGGGAGAATGTGAAGTATAAGCTGCTATCATTACCGCTCTATCTTGTAGGACAGTACAGACGATTATTAGGGAACGCCCATTAACTGCTGATGTGAAGACACTTTCAAACCAGCTTCCAATCTGAGTGTCCAGAGTCAGGTCTTGCATTCATGCATTATTAGCATATTACATATTTGAATTTATTGTAATATGTGTATATGGCTTCCAGCCAGCAAAACAAATTTCTTTATCGAAAATGCATCTTTGAGAAATGGAGATGAAACTTCAGCAGCCAATTATCAGCTGTAAGGTCACATCCATGAATCGGCTCAGTAAGAAGAAGAGTTGAGTTCGCTTCTTTACTGATTTCCGGATAGTAACATTTGCTTGATATCCGCAATGATTATTTCAACGGTATTCAAAGCGTCCACTGCCTCTTCTTTCGTCAATTTACGTCTTGGTTGATCGAGATGTGTGTTCCCATAGAAATCCACATTCCGGACCTACCACAATAAATCAATCTTTGTTCTATGATTGCTCAATAGTACTTTTGCACGTTTTCGACGGGCTGCATGAGTCCTGGAGTCAGATCCATTGATAACAGAAGTCAGGGAGATCCCAGCTGATTTCATCAAGTTTTCAGCTCTTTCAATATCTATATCAGCCATATCTGATCTCCTTCTCTGGCTAATTCGCTTTCCAATGCTGTAATATCTTCACTGAACTGATAATTTATCTCACGCTTGCTTACCGTTGTTCCCTTATGAAGAACAGCCTTAACTTCTCCAATTGCAGTGCGGGCTAATGAATAATAGTAGTCCCTCGCTTCGCCCTGCAGATCATCTGCACGGATGAGGAACTGTTTTGCCTTGTTAACACGATAGAGTAAATACTCCTTTGGAAATGTACGAAGATCCTTTAGGATGTTAAATACGAACATATCACCCTTCAGGACCATACCATTTAAAAGGCTATCCAGTACGACAAAATCTGTCAGGTCTCTTAAGTGCTGTTCCTTATAGTTATGCAATTCGAAACGGTATGGGAGAAAATCGAAACGGTTGGCGTCAATATTTTCACCTACAACACAAATATCAATATCACTTTTCTCAGTTGCCAGTCCCCTGGAAACAGAGCCGAATACGATGAAGACCACAACCTTTTCCTCAACTGCTTTAAAGAACATATCAATGGCGTTTCTGAATGAGGGCTGCAGGTTTGCGTGGCGTTCCAGCATGAACAGGCCCCATAACCGCCTGATCATCTCATGCTCCGTGTTTGCCTGGTATCGTCCTCCGTTGAATTTGCGGATCAGGGCATATTCTCCGAGAATTCCAAGCACCCTCAGTACGCTTGCTCGCGAAGTTTGAAGTGTTGCGGCAAGTACAGTGGGTGAAAAGCTGAGGTAAGGACGTTTCAGAAGTATGCGCAGAAGGCGCCAGGGAACCCTGGTTCCCAGGACATCCTCAAGTTTAAAAATGCTTTCGACTGGTATCATCTATAATACTCCTAGTATCATGGTTGATACTAGTATATTCAGAATTTATGCTGAGTCAAGATAGATTCAATATTGTTAATGTTCTGTGTACCCCCCCTGTGATTATATCTTGAATGAGCCAGTACAGTATCTTCAGGCAAAGAAAGAGTAGTGAACCTGGTTCTTAATTTTGTACGGGTACACAAGTTCCTCATCGAGGATATTTCACAATCGAGGAGCAAAAAGGGCATCTGAGTTGAAGTTGACACAAACCCGAGAGGAAACTTTTCCTCTTTTTCGGGTTTATATTGTGGCATTGACACTACCGTATGGTACTGCTAATATATTTTAAGGTGGTAGTATGAAGAAGGAGGAGCATGGAGAGAATATTTAGAGAAGATAAAGCAACACAAGCTGCTATGTTTTTTTTAAGAGCCAGTGGTGGTGAGATGCCCTACATGAAACTAATCAAGCTTCTCTATCTTGGAGATAGAGCATGTCTCTTGAAATATGGGCATTCTATTTCAAATGATAGATATTTCTCTCTTGACCATGGACCTATTCTCAGCAGAATTCTGGATATAATCAATGAAGGCTCCAGGGATGGTGTTGGGGACTACTGGATTAGTCATATCACTAGGCCTGTCGGCTACGACGTTTTTCTCAGAAATTCCAATTGTCCGACGGATGAATTGTCAGAAGCAGAATGCGAAATACTTTCTGAAGTTTTTGCTGAGCATGGCAATAAAGATAAATGGGAATTGGTTGACTGGATGCACGAAAATATCCCCGAATGGGTGAACCCTGAAGGATCCCGTTCACTGATTTCCTATTCAGATATCTTTATTGCAGAGAAAAGGAGCGCAAGCGAAGCAATTGAAATCGAGAAGGACCTTAGACATATAGCGTTCCTCGATAAATTGACTGCCCTATAGTTTATGCTGGATGTCTCTGCAGGATTTTCTTTTTACTTTGAAGTTCCTGGCGAGCCGAGCAATAATCATATATGGACTGTTGTAACTGATCCTGATTCCACAAATGAAGAAGTTGCTATAGTAAATTTTACTAGTGTGAAGGAAGACAAACCGGTTTATGATGAGACTACGATTGTTGAGCCTTCTGAATTCAGTTCTGTCTTATGTAAACGATCCTACTTGTATTACTTCCATTCAAGAGTTCTAACTGTTGCCAACCTTAATAAAATATTGCAATCAGAATTTGCAGCGAAGAGAGAGTTCTGTCCTCCTGATTTGTGCAGAAGAATACAGGAAGGAATTATTGCGTCTAAACAAACGCCAGCAAAGGTTAAGAAATTTGTTCGTTCATGCTTGCGTTGTGAGCAGGAGATCCATTAGCATTTGAATCGTTGCTGAATACGATCTAAATCCTTACTGGTAAATCACTATTTGATGTCTCGAACTTGCCTGGTTTTGGCAAACTGATCATCAACCACATCCACATCTTCCCGGTATCTGTTCAGATGTCAGAAATTCGTTCTCCGGACATCCCGCCGGCGCTATATAACGGTAAATACTCCAGTTTCTGTTCCGGAAGGGTTTTATATGTACCGTCATACAAAACCAGACCCCGGGGACAGTTGGAGTATTTTCGCAGCAGCATATGAAGGCTTTTCAAGCTTCCGGCTGCTCCGGACTTAACTTCAATCGGATAGATTTTCCCGTTGAATGTAAGAAGATAATCAACCTCGGCACTGCTTCCCCTGGCATCTCGCGACCAGTAGAAAAGATCTGGGCCGTGATAAGCAAGAAGTTCCTGAGCAACGTATTGTTCAGCAAGCTTCCCTCTGAACATTGCCAGTAAATCCTTTCGCTGAAGCTCAAGGTCGACAGGAGTCTGACAGAGTCTTTGCATCAGACCGATATCCAATATGGATGCCTTGAACTTTTTTTGATTGGCAGTTGCC
>JAIORS010000132.1 GCA_021108005.1 Candidatus Aegiribacteria sp. | reverse complement strand
TGCAGAATTCAATCCGGTGGGATTTCTGAAACCACTGGTCTGTGTCTGTTGAGATAAGAGCCAGAGGCTGCAGTGGAATGTGCGTTTTCGTGTGTCCGTGCAGTACCCCTGATCTCATCCGGAAGAACGGAAGACAGGTCTGCTCCATCAACACAGTTCTGTGTCATTATTCTTAATATGCTAATCGTTTCAGCAATATATCCTCTACATTTCGTCTTGAATCCAATACAGACAGCACATACACGAATTTATCTGAGATTCTGTATATAATTTTCCAAGGTGGGACGACTATTTCGCGATATATAAGGATGCCTTGATCTAGAAGCTCTGGTACAACGCGACCACGCTCAGGAAAGGTATAAAGGCTAGATGCTCTTTGTTTGATTTCTTGAAATATCTCTAACGCACTTAAGCGGTTATCAATTGCAATATATTCAAGAATTTCCTTCAAATCATTCTTGGCGACATCAGCCCACAGTACTTGATACGCCCGGCTCACCGGGGCTTTTCTTCCAGTGTTGCCTCAATCTCTTTGAACACTTCCTCCTGGATTTTAGCCTTACCGTCCCTGATGTCAGCCTCCCCCTGTGAAACCAGCTTCAAGATGCCAATTGCATTACGCATGTTTTCATAGCTCCTGGGATCTTGAAGTACAGCACGAGGCTCCCCATTTTGTGTGATTATCACTGAACGGTGTGTTTCGTTTATTTGATTGAGCAAATCTGCTGCCCTGTTCTTCAAGTATGTAACCGGCTTTATATCGTTTGTAATATGCATCCCTTCACCTCCTACCCATATTTCATACTAAATAAGGACCGTCCGTCAAGTTAAGGCTATCACCGAACAGACCGGCAACGATGTTTGACTACGGGTATTTCAGGTCGTATGGTCAGTTTCCGGGATCACCCGGGAACCACAAGCTTCTGGCATGCTGGTTTCAGGCAGGGAAATGTGACATCTGGAAACCGATGAGCCGTTTCCGGAGCAGGTATGGGATTAGTAAATATCCATTTTCTTATTTGACTGATTTTCTTTCTTTAAAGGTTAGGAGAAAATTGAAAACCGCGCAATTCTTCATGCTCTCTCTGCTTCTTTGCACCTCATGTCTCTATGCCGGAGTTCAGGAGCAGGTTCAATACATTCGGGACATCTATAGTCAGACGAATGAAGAAGTCGATAACGGGGAGCTGTACAAGACAGTGGTCGATGTAAATACCGGCGGTCTTTCTTACCCGGCTGTAGGGACGTATCATCCGTTACTTACTTTCTACTTCGGATTCTCCGAGGAGAATCCCTATCCCGATAATCTGAGAAAAGCGATTCTGATAGTTGATAGAGCCGCTTACCATGAGTATTCGGAATTCCTGTATGATGGTTTTGGCAACCTGATATTTGTTTACATGACCGGAATTCCCCAAAAACCGGAAATGCGGTATTACTACTATCAGGGGGAGCTGATAAAAGTTGTTGAGGATTCCAGTGATTATACCAGTTTCAACTCTGAACAAGTCGATCGAAGCAACTCGGTTCAGGATCAGAGTGAAACCTTGATCGGAACTTTCAACAGGTTGTTCTATTAGCAGATCAGAAATCCTTGCTCATCAG